>JAAYMK010000100.1 GCA_012521405.1 Bacillota bacterium | reverse complement strand
CGAATTACATCCATGAGGAACCTCCGCCTCCTTTTAGGGGGTATTCATTCTGCTAGAATGTGAGGTTCCTCTTTCTATTTTAAATAGATTTTTCCTTCAAAAACCTATAGTAATTTTACACTAACTCAGGAAAAAGGATTGTTGCCAGTGCTAATTTTGCTTAGCAATTCCCGCCAATAATTTTGGATATCTGCCTGCATGACATTTATTTGTTCTGCCGGCAAAGAAGCGAACCTGCGCTGGCGCTGCAGGTATGCTTTTACCGGCAAAAGTTTTTCCGGTTTATAGTTTAAAAACAGTTCCCCCTGGACGATTTCATAAAGGGGAAAGACACCGCATTCTACAGCTAAACGGGAAATTGTGATCGTTTCATTACTGCCGATACCCCAACCTGCAGGGCAAGGGCAAAGCAGGTGCAAAAAGCGGAGGCCTTTAATTTTTTTTACTTTTTCAATTTTGGCGTATAAATCATGGGGAAATGCCGCTGTGGCCGTGGCGGCATAGGAAATTTTGTGTGCTGCCATAATCTGCATGATATCCTTTTTTGCATTTTTTTTGCCCTGGGGTGTTGTCTGGGAGACGGCACCCAAGGGGGTAGCAGAACTACGCTGCATACCTGTATTCATGTAAGCTTCATTATCATAGCAGATAAAAATTAAATCCTCATTTCTTTCCGCCGCTGCAGATAAGCCTTGCAGCCCGATATCAAAAGTGCCACCGTCCCCGGCAAGAACCACAACTTGGATATCATCTTGACCTAGAGCCTGCAGTCCGCGCTTGAGTCCACTGCCTACAGCCGCCGCACTAGCAAAGGGACTGTGAAAAACATTCAATGCAAAGGCTCTGGTCGGTAGTTGTCCGGCAATAATACTAAAACAGCTGGCGGCAATGACAAAAACAGTATTTTTGCCCAGTATTTTCACTACATGTCTAATGGCCACAGCTGCGCCGCAGCCGGGACAAGCCGTATGGCCGGGCAGCAAATATTCTGCTGCTAAAGCGTTAATTTCTTTCATCTAAAATTCACCGCCCACATAATAGACTCATTTCCGGAAAAACGTAGTGCTTTTTCCAATAGGGTCGGGGTTAGATCCAAACCACCGGCCAAATTTAATTCCAAAATCTCAGGTTGATAGGGGGCGCTGTAGAGTGCGGCTCTAACCTCCTGAGCTAAAATTCCGCCGACGCCATATGCAATATTACGGTCAACAACAATAATGCGTTTTAGTTTAGAATGAATCAATTTTTGCAAAGCGGCAGCCGGAAAGGGGCGGAACAGTTTTATTTTCAGTAATGCTTCCTCACCGGCGCGCTCTTGTATAAAACTTTGAATTGTTTGTGTCATGGCCCCGGCCGTAAGAAAAAGTGACGAGGCGGTTTGACTACCCCAATATTCCACCGCCGGATAATTTCTACCGGTTAAACGGTAGTAAGCTTGGTTGACACCGGCATAAACTTCATTAATTTCTGCCGTGGCCCCAAAACGCCTTTGCACCAAACGCGCCATGAAGGAAGCATTGGCCAAACCATAATGATTACGCGGCAGCTCCAGCTTAAAGGCAGGCTTGTCCGGCAGGGGCGGTAAAAAACTATCCACCAGGGCCTGCGGTGGCACCAATACCGGTTCATGTACATGAGATAAATAAAAACCGTCGTATACAACCAGTACAGGCAGCTTACTTTCCGCGGTCACACGAAATGCCAGCAACACTGTATCTAGAATTTCCTGAACACTGGAACAATAAAGCTGTACCCAACCTGTATCTCTTTGGGCTAAACTGTCCGTCTGGTCAGATTCAATGCACCAGGGTGCTCCCAAAGCACGATTGGCATTGGCCAGCACCATAGACAGCCGTGCTCCTGCCGCCCAGTGGAGTAATTCATGTACGTAAGCTAAACCATGGGAAGAAGTAGCCGTAAAAGTTCTGGCCCCGGCATAAGCGGCCCCGATACAATATGCCAGGGCAGTATTTTCCGATTCCACTTCAATAAATTCTCCTAAAAACATGCCGTCAGCTTTCATCTTTGCCAAGTTTTCCACCACTGTGGTTTGCGGTGTAATGGGATAAGCAGGAACAACTTGGACGCGGCTTAAGCAGACAGCATGTGCCACAGCTTCATTACCTGTCAAAATTTTTGCTTGCATCTTCCTCCTCCTCCATTTCCAGCACACCGGCCGGACATTCCTGGGCACAAATCCCACAGCCCTTACAATAATCCAAAAGAATAGCAAAATTGTGCTCACGGCTTTGTATCGCCAGATCGGGACAGAATAACCAGCAAAGGCCGCATTGATTACAATGCCCACAGGAAAAACACCGGGCTGCTTCCTGTGGCGGTTCTCCACTGCGTCTTTGCTTTGGGTACATACTAAAATACACATTACATTGTTTGTTCACTACAGGACGTTGCCCCAATGGCGGTGCCATAATTGCTTCTATATGCGCCTGCTTGACTTGCAAATAATCAGCAATTTCACGGGCGGCTTCCCGTCCTGCCGCTATAGCCGCCGCCACACTGGCGGGGCCTGTGCGCATATCACCGCCCAGATATACTCCGGGTATATTCGTCTTCACACCCTCCCGGCCTATGGGTACCAAACCTGCAGGCAAATCGCCTTTTCTTTGCCCAATAGCATAAAGCAGTAAATCACATTCTTGCACTATCGTTTCCGTTTTCTTTTTCCATAACACCACTTTTTCCACTTTGTTGCTGCCCAAAATCTCCACCGGTTCCGTTTTTTCCAGAATTTGCACCCCTGCCGCTTTAGCGGCACTAAGGGCAGAGCTGTGCGCCGGCATTTGTCCTTGTGTACGCCGATACACAATGGTGACATGGGCCCCCTGCCGGCGAGCGGTCATGGCGGCGTCCATAGCCGTATTACCACCGCCAATAACCACCACATGCCGTGGCTGTATATCTATTTCACCCAAATGGGCTGACCGCAAATAAGAGATTGCTCCCTTTACACCTGCCAGTTCTGCCCCCGGGATCGGCAAAATCTTCTCTTTACCGGCTCCAGTTGCCAGAAAAACGGCGGCAAATTCTTGCCGTAAAAGCTCATAATCGGCTAAAGCAACTTCCCTCTGGGTTTTAAACTTCACCCCCAGGTCTTGCAAAATAGCCAGTTCCGTTTGCAGGATCTGTCGCGGCAGCCTAAAACCGGGGATCCCCCAGGCAAGCAGCCCGCCGGGTTCAGAAAAACGTTCAAAGACAACGGGCTGAAGGTCCAACTGTGCTAAATAATAAGCACAAGCCAAACCGGCCGGACCGGAACCAATAATGGCCACCTGCCGCTGCGGTAAAGCTTTTTTATGGTTTGGCTTGTTTTGCGGCCGGTAATGCTCCAAGCGCCATAAACCAATTTGTTTTTCCAGCTCACCAATTGCCACCGGTTCATCATACTGACCGCGCCTGCATTTCTCTTCACAAAAATGAGCACAAATATGGCCGGTAATGGCAGGAAACGGATTGGTCCGCGCCAACAGTTGCCATGCCTGCCAATAATCTTCTTTCTTTACTTTTTCCACCCACTGGGCAGGATTGTTTTGCAGCGGACAAGCGGCACTGCAGGGAGCCGTTTTTTCCTTGCGCACTGGCGCGTAATAGCGCCACTGACCGGTTTTATTGACAGTAGTTTGCTGCATACCAAAAAGTTCTTCTACTGTTTCCTTAAACTTGATCATTACTTTGTCTCCTTTACACTTTCATACCCTTTTTCTGCCGCCGTCAAATTTACGGCAAAAGCTCCGGGCAGCTTCTCCCGCAAGACTGTTTTCAGAGAAGCAAACTGAAAAAGACCGATCCTTGCCAGCGCTCCCAACATAATGGCGTTAATGATAGGAATGCCTGTACTTAATAAACCCGTAGTAGCGGCAATTTTTGCCGCATCCACAAACCAAACTTTCTGTACTCCGGGAAAAGCAAGTTTGTTTGCTTTTGCGTCAGGACAATTTATAAGATAAACTCCTTTCTCTTTGACGCCGGCACAAAATGTTTCCCGAGGCAAAAGGGTATCAAACACAATAACAAAATCCGGGTGTTGAATCTGACAGCGCGGAAGCAGGGCCGTGTTGCCAATACGGGCAAAAGCAGTTACCGGCGCCCCCCGGCGCTCCGCCCCATGCAAACTGAAGGCTTGAACATTTTTTCCTTCACGAAAAGCCGCTTCGGCCATAACCTTGGCTGCCGACACAACTCCCTGGCCTCCGCGACCATGCAGACGTATTTCCATTAAACCATTCATACTTGCTGCTCCTTTCGTGTTAGTAAAGGAAATTATATTTTCAGAAAATTGCGTCAATTTTTGCTATGAGCAGATTTTGTTTTCATTAATATTTGTCCTTGGCAAAATCTGCTGCCGTCTTCGCGAACCAGCTTTATCGCGGCGTTTACAGGCACAAAAAATACATGAACCAGCCTTCGCAAAAGCATATCCATGTAATAAGGCGATTTATTCAATTTTCTGTAATTCCCTTAACAGTTCAGCAGCTACAGGAGCATCTTTTTTTGCCACCTGCAATTCAACGGCATAAATGCCGAAACCAAAATGTACTCCGGGATATAGTTTCTGCAGGCCTTCACCTTTGACAAAAAAATTAATACCGGCACTTTGCAATAGGGATTGGGCCAGGATTAATTCATGATTATTGGCAGGACGAAAGACGGTAACCAGTTCCGTAAAACCGGATTGTTGCGCAGAATACATGAGCCACCTCCTGTTGCAGCTGCAGGCCAGGAAATTTTGCCGGGGTCAAATTGCCCCTGCAACCGGTTTCTTTAAACCTCGGCAAACTTTTTTAGTTTCTGAAACTTTTCTTTAATCTTTTTCCCGGCAAAACGCAACGCCAACGTTTTTTTGCCTTGCTTTACAGTTAAAATAATAATCTCTTTTTTGGGAGTGAAAAAAGATTTAATTGTACTGCCTAGACCGCTTTCCTCCCGGCCGGTAGCATCTAGTTTTTCCAGTCTGATTTCCAAGATACTCTTTTTCCGTATTTTTTTTAACACACTGCCTCCATAGACCATTAAAAGCGGATCATATTCTAGGACCAGCATGACGGGAAGATTACTGGGTATGTCCGGATAACCGTCCAAGTACATAATTTCCATCCGCAGTTCTAATTTTTCGTTTAATTTGTCCGCCAAGTGCCCAAAACCATCGGCAATATCATCCAAAGCCGCAAAATTGTCTTTAAAATCTTTAAATTTTTTAATGATTGACATCTAATTCTCCCCACTGCTTTTATTTTATAATTTTATTATATGCTGGCTTTCTTATCAACCATAAAGTATTACGTGATAGTGTCAAGACACTTTAGGTTTTATTGAACCCCACATCATTTACACGAAACAACGTTCATTTAACTTTCTCAAAGCTGATCTAGTAAGGTTGCTGCCGCCTTTGAAAAGCGGCACATTGTTG
>JAAYMK010000099.1 GCA_012521405.1 Bacillota bacterium | reverse complement strand
TCAACAACATTATGTAATAGATTACTAAACATTAAGTTCTCCTCCAACCCAAAGCCAATACCCGACATCTTAATCAGCTTCTCACTACTTACAATAATACGCTACTCCCCTTCTGTGGTCAAATTTTCATTATAATTATATTTGCAACCACCTACTGAAAGACTTTTGCCATGCAAAGTCCCCGGGTGGTTTAAAAATAGAGAAAAAATGTGTAGTTATTGTGCAATTAAAAAAACGCCCCTTTCGCAAGGGGCGTTATTGTTTATAAAATGGCGGAGAGAGTGGGATTCGAACCCACGGAGGGGGCTACCCTCACACGATTTCGAGTCGTGCGCCTTCAACCGGACTCGGCCATCTCTCCGTAATTACCAATTTTATTTGCGGCGCATTTGAAAAAACTGCCGCATTAAAGCTTTTGCTTCCTCGGCGAAAACGCCACCGGTAATTTCCAAACGGTGGTTTAATCTTTTATCACTGGCAAGGTGATAAAGGGATTCGACAGCACCTGCTTTACTATCCCAAGCACCAAAAACCACACGCTCTACCCTGGCTTGCACCAGCGCCCCGGCACACATGGGGCACGGTTCTATGGTAACATAGAGTGTTGTTTGCGGCAAGCGCCAACCGCCAAGAATTTTTCCTGCCTGGCGTAGCACCAGTATCTCTGCATGGGCAGTAGGATCATGCAACTCTTCCCGGCGGTTATGATCACGGGCAAGGATTTTCCCCTCCCGCACAATCACAGCACCTATGGGAATTTCTCCTTTGGCAAAAGCTTTTTGCGCTTCAATTAGCGCTTCCCGCATAAAATCTTGATCTGTCAATAACCTCACACCTTGTCTCGTTCCTGGAGACACCAAATAAAAACATGTATAAGAACTCAAAAGCCAATGCTTCCGCATTGGCATGTTCTTTCACAGATGGCGCGCCCGGGAGGATTCGAACCTCCGACCTCCTGATTCGTAGTCAGTTACTCTATCCAGCTGAGCTACGGGCGCGTTTACGTTAGTATGATACCACAAAGCTTGATATAATGCAAGTTTTTTAACATTGTATTTTTTGCCACACTGGAATCTTCTGGATGGTCATTGCATCCAAAACATCCATTTGGTCACAAACTGTAAGACTTCTTCTATCAATATTTAGCGAAGTGCAATAATCACCACCAACCTGGAATTTAGCTAGTGGAGCGGGATCTTCTATGGTGAAAAAATGACTAGTGACATCTTTGCTCGGCTGATCCACCATAGCCATTTATTAGTCTTTACCGGCCAAAGTTCCAGGCTTACCCATTCTACCATGAATTGCTAGCTATGGAATCAGGGTGCTGGAAAAATTAAGTTCCGGATTGCTGGATTTCTGTATTGCCAAACACAAAATAAACTACAAAAAGAGGTGATACTCTGGAAAAGTTTTGGTCGCAAAATGAATGACGGTAATTTTGGAAGAGGTCAATGTTTAAAAATCCAATACTTATGTAATAAAAAGACCTCCTTTACGGTTATACAAATAGAGCTATGAAAAGGGAGGTCGCACTTGTATGAGAAAGCTTAAATACAAAATTGACCATAAGACAAGCTATTTTGAAGTGGTTAGAATTCTTAAAAAAGATTCGCAACGTAACTTTTATGAGTTAGAAGACCTGACGGTAGCTCCAGATGAGTATCAGACTTATATATTAAATCATAATGTGATTGTTTTAATTACCTGGTTAAAGAATCACAATTATGACTATCTTGTCAGAGTCGTAATTGACAATTACAAAAACGAAACCATAGATTATATACTTGGATTTTTAGCGACAAAGAGAATACACAAGTTCATCATGTCAATAAACTGTTTGGACAATGTTGATATAGATTTTTTGCAAAGGAAAAACCTCATCTTCAGAAATATACGTAATAGTTATGTCAAGATGAGGCAGTCTGGTCTGTACTTTAATGCAAATATAAGGGAATTAAACATAAGCGATGCGCTACTGGCAGAGGAAACAAAATTCCCCGAAATTGAATATCGTCCTTCTTTCGCAGTCCTGTTTAATTTTTTTGTGCGACAGAATAAAGGAAGGATTTTAGCTTACATATATGAAAACAGAATTATTGCTTATTTATCTTTTATAAAAAGTTTTGACCACTATTGGGATGTAGATTTTATCTATGTGGCAGAGGAATTTCGAAATCGCGGCATTGGGACCGCATTAGGCAAAGTTTATAGCCAAATTATCTTAAAAGAAAAAATGATTCCTTATTGGAGCAATGCATCAATAGCGGCATCCGATAAAACTGCTTTAAGGGCCGGATTTTAATTGTGCAGCAAGCACTGGTACTTTGATAATAAATAGGCGGCACCTCCTATGCCAATTTTAAACACACCGCCAGATAAAGGCGGGATGCTTAGATAATCCGGGATAAAATTGAAGCATGCTGTAAAGTTTCTCGGCTTTCATCCGATAATACAGTATCGAGCCTGACACCTACTGCATCTATAGGTTTGAGGCAAGAAATACAAAAGTGGGTGAAGCAGATGAAAGCTGAGGTTATTAACTCATTCATTAAAGCAAGCATGGATGTCATCCAGCAAACAACAGGAGTACAGCCAAAGCTGGGAAAAGCGTACAGGAAAACTACTCCGTATAAAAGTAACAGTATGGTTGTGTTAATTGGCTTAACAGGGGATTTACAAGGCAATGTGGCTATCACCATGGACCAAAACCTTGCCTGCAGCATTGCATCCATGATGATGGGAGGGGTGGAAGTTCCTGTCCTGGATGAGATGGCAAAAAGCGCCGTAGCCGAACTGGGCAATATGATTCTCGGCAATACCGGCATCCTTTTAGCCCAGATCGGTATACGTATCGACGTTACGCCGCCAACCATCTTAACGGGAGAAAAAATGGAACTAAGCAACCAAAATGCTTTAATCATCGGTGTGCCACTGATTTTTGCCGGTGAGCAAATTTTTGAATTAAATATTTCCTACAGAGTTAAATAAATATCACTCAAAAACAAGAAAAGCTGCGTTTTACGCAGCTTTAAATTTCTTATGGCGGAGAGAGAGGGATTCGAACCCTCGAAGCGGATTTTGGTCCGCTTAATCGCTTAGCAGGCGACCGCCTTCGACCTACTCGGCCATCTCTCCGGATTTAAACTTAATTTAGCTTACATCTATGGCGGAGGGGGTGGGATTCGAACCCACGGCTCTTTCGAGTCACTGGTTTTCAAGACCAGCTCCTTAAACCGCTCGGACACCCCTCCGGGCGCATACATCAGTATAACACAGTGTTAAAGGCTTTGTCAACTCTAAGGCGCGTGTTATTACTTGCCAATATACCCGCTGGGAATACCGGGCAAGTACGGACGCAATACTTCGGGAATTTTTACAGTGCCGTCTGCTTGCTGGTAATTTTCCAAAATGGCAGCTACGGTTCTGCCCACGGCAACGCCGGAGCCGTTAAGTGTATGCACAAATTCCGCCTTTTTACCTGCCGCCCGGCGGAAGCGAATGCCGGCTCGACGTGCTTGGAAATCTAAAAAGTTACTGCAGGATGAAATTTCACGGTAAGTATTATATGAAGGCAGCCATACTTCCAAATCATATTTTTTCGCAGCGGCAAAACCTAAATCGCCTGTACACATGAGCACGGTGCGGTAGGGCAAGCCTAAACGTTTTAACACTTCTTCTGCATGTAATGTTAACTTTTCCAATTCCTCCATGGAATCTTCGGGGCGCACAAATTTCACCAATTCCACTTTATTAAATTGATGTTGGCGGATAAGTCCCCGTGTATCACGGCCGTGGGCACCGGCTTCGGCCCGGAAGCAGGCACTGTAAGCCACATAAGACAGAGGTAATTGGTCTTCACTTAAAATTTCTTCACGATGAAAATTAGTTACCGGCACTTCCGCCGTGGGAATGAGAAAATAATCGCTGCCGGCCACGCGGAATGCATCTTCTTCAAATTTGGGCAACTGCCCGGTTCCAATCATACTATGGCGGTGAACCATAAAAGGCGGGAAAACTTCTATATAACCGTGTTCTCTGGTATGCAAATCCAGCATAAAATTAATTAACGCCCGCTCCAACTGCGCACCCTGGCCTTTATAAAATGCAAAACGCGCTCCTGTTACTTTACTTGCACGTTCAAAATCGATAATATCTAAATCTACGGCAATATCCCAATGGGCTTTAGGTTCAAAATCAAATTCAGGGATTTCCCCCACATAGCGGACAGGTACATTATCCTCTTCCGAAGCGCCAATAGGTACGGATGGATCAGGAATGTTTGGCAGAGTCAATAAAATTTCCTGCAATTCGTTCTCCACCTGGCGCAGTTCATTGTCCAATTCTTTAATCCGCTGGGACACTGTGCGCATTTCCTCAATCAAAGTAGTGGCATCTTTTTTCTCCCGCTTCATCCGGGCAATTTCTTCAGAAACAGTATTTCTTTTATTTTTTAGTTGTTCCGTTTCTTTCAATAAATCGCGGCGCTTGGTGTCAACTTCCACAAAACGGTCCACAGCCGCTTCCTCACCTTTATCTTGCACTGCTTTTTTCACAAGATCTAGATTTTCTCTGACAAATTTTAGATCTAACACTTTGTCAGACCTCCCTTTTGAGTCTTGAAAATAAAAAACGTCCCTTTGCAGGGACGAGTATGCTCGCGGTACCACCCTGGTTGATAAAGTAAGCATAGGCTACTTTATCCCCTCTCAACCGGTTAACGCACCGTGCGGAACGGATTACTAACATTTTCACCCGCTCACCTCCGGACCGGAATTCACCTGCCGCTCCACCGGTTCGCACCATCCACCGGCTCTCTGCAAGAAGCACCACAGGCTACTTTTGCCCTTCATCGGTTTTAACTAGATTAAATATTACCCATAGTATACCCTTATGCTGAAAAAAATGCAAGTAAAACACGCTGCCTTGTGGTATAATATAACAGTAAATTTAGTAGAGGATGTGATCCTTTGACCGCCTTTTTTGCCGCCTTTTTAGCCACATTGCTGGCAGAAATGGGAGATAAAACACAGCTTGTCACCTTAACCCTTTCCACCCGCTATCCGCCCCTGCGTGTTTTGGCCGGCTCGCTGGGAGCGCTGGGAGTCATCACAGGCATAGCAGTAATTTTGGGTGATTTTCTGGCAAATCTTTTGCCTGCACAAGTGACGATGATTGCCAGCGGCCTCTTTTTTTTGGTCATAGGCATCTATTTGGCCGTTACCTGTGAAGGTGAAGAAAACTGTGAGCTAGAAAAACCGCAAAGGCATGTTACTTTGCAAGCCTTTTTGATGGTGTTTTTGGCGGAACTGGGCGATAAAACACAACTGACAGCCATTGCCCTCACGGCAGCTTACGGCTCCCCGGCGGCAATTTTTTTGGGCGCCATGGGGGGACAGGTGATCAACCATAGTCTTGCCGCTTATTTGGGTTCGCGCTTTCTTTCCCGCCTGCCGGGAAAAATCATCAAATTGGGTAGTGCTTTGCTTTTCTTTTTATTTGGTATCATCTTTTTATTTTCTGCCTTGCGCTAAAAATCGCTCCTGTATCACAGGAGCGATTTTTTGTGTTATAGGCTACATTTCCTTAGGTGCAGCAATACCTAACAACCAAAGGCCGTTAACCAGCACTTGCCTTACGGCATCAATTAAGGCTAAACGGGCATTACGCAGCTCCGGATCGGCATGCAGTACAGGGCATTGGTGATAAAACTTGTTAAATTCCGCCGCCACATCCACCACATAACGGGCAACGATGGAAGGTTTGTTGGCCGCCGCCGCCCGGACAATGGTATCGGTAAAACGGGCCAAAAGACCAATTACCGCCTGTTCCTCGTGGCCGGTCAACAAAGTTGCATCATAAGCCGCCGGCCAGCCTTCAGCTTTGCGCAAGATACTGCAAATGCGGGCATGGGCATACTGCACATAAGGTGCAGTTTCACCGGAAAAATCCAGAACTTTGTCCCAGTCAAATTCAATATTTTTAATACGGTCATTAATTAAATCGCCAAAAATTACCGCCCCTACCCCTACTTGCAGGGCAACTTCTTCTTTATTTTCCAGGGTCGGGTTTTTTTCCTGAATAATTTGTTTGGCCAATTCGGTGGCGCGCTGCAAAACATCTTCCAAGAAAATCAGCGTTCCTTTTCGGGTGGACATTTTGCCTTCTTTAAAACGAATCAGCCCAAAAGGCACATGGATGCAGCGTTCGGCCCAATCATAACCCATTTTTTTCAAAACGGTAAAGACCTGTTGGAAATGAAGTGCCTGCTCGGCCCCCACCACATAAAGTGCCTGTGTAAAATTATATGTTTTGTAGCGATAAATGGCGGCACATAAATCCCTGGTGGCATATAAGGTGGCGCCGTCTTGCTTGCGCAATAAACACGGCGGCATCCCTTCTTCACTTAAATCAACAATGAGCGCCCCTTCCGATTTACTGACCAAGCCGGCTTCTTCCACCATTTTTACAGTGTCATCAAGCATTTCATTATAAAAGCTTTCTCCTTGGTAGGAGTCGAATTCCACCCCAAGAATGGCATAAATCCGCTTAAATTCTTCCAAACTTAATTGGCGAAAACGCTGCCATAACTCATAAGCTTCGCGATCACCGTCTTCAAGTTTTTTAAACCAGGCCCGTGCTTCATCTTCCAATTCCGGCCGGGTTTCTGCTTCACTATGAAAGCGGACATACAATTGATAAAGATGATCAATGGCATTATTTTTTAACTGCTCCTCGCTACCCCACATACGGTAAGCAACAATGAGTTTGCCAAATTGTGTACCCCAATCCCCCAAGTGGTTAATTCCCACACAGCGATAGCCTAGAGCTTGATAAATACGATATAAAGAGTGACCGATTACAGTGGAACGCAGATGTCCTATTCCAAAGGGCTTGGCAATATTGGGGGCGGAAAAATCAATAACAATGGTCTTATCTTTTCCCAAATCGGTCCAGCCATAACGCTCTTTTTGTTTTAAAATACTCTCTACCGTTATTTGTGCTAATTTTTTACGGTCACAAAAGAAATTTAAATATGGCCCTTTTGCTTCAATTTGTGCAAAAAGTTCGCTTGCCGGAAGTTTCTCTGCCAGTTCCGCGGCAATGGCTGCAGGTGATTTACGCAATGTTTTAGCCAGTTTAAAACAGGGAAAAGCAAAATCCCCCATTTGCGGATTAGGCGGTGTTTCCAATTCAGCCGCAATCTGTTCCCTATCTAAAGGCACATTGGCCTCAAGTAAGCGCATAATTTCTTCCCGAAACATCTGCATAAAAAAAGACCTCTTTCTTTGCTTTTTTGTCTAATTATATCCAAATAGCGGTCAATCCGCAAGCAGATTGGCCGCTACTCAGCATAAAGGAAATTTAATTTTCCATATTGATATAGTACGGTCTTCTCACCGCCAGTTCCCAAGGCTTATAATGAGAAGGCTGATCGGGTTCATTGCCTTCCACCGTAAATTTGACCGTGGTTGTTTCCGGTAGATTTTCCACCAGTGATAAAGCAATGGCGTCACGCAACATGGCTGCCCGAGCTGCCGCCAGCGGTGTATTGGTTAAAGTACGGTTGAAAGAAGCATCGAAATCAACATAAACAGAATTTTTTTTGATCTGCAGCGAATTTAAAACAATTTTAATGCCAAATTTTTTATTATAGCTCTCGATAACTTTTTCCACAATTGTGCGGATGCGCGCTTCACCTTTAAGTTCAGGCAAAGAAATAGCTTCCGGACGCAGGTAAAAACGCAAACCGGATCTATGGGGCAAAAAGATTAAGCTTTCTTTACTGGTTTTGCCAAAGGGCCGCGGAATAAAGGCTCCGCCAATATTGATCCCTTCCTGGCCAAATCTTTCCTGTTCCTTTCCATCCACAGTAAAGCGAATTTGCTTAATAGTATCAATTTGAATGGAACTGACAGTATACAAAAGGGAATCCAAAACGCCTTGGAGAAATGCCGTTCCCGCCCTTTCATCCAAGGAAGCCGGCAAATCAATATAAACTGTGCCATCCTTTTCCGTAACCGTAATATCTGCATCTTTGGGAATTGTGCGCACCAAACCGCTGTTTTGCGCCGGTCCCCTAATCAATTCCTGAATGGTATCACGCAAAAGCGACTGACTGTTTTTAATACTGCGTGTCACTGGAATCAAGTATTCCGCATTTTCATCAAAAAAGAATAGTTGTAAATGTGTTGTCCCTTCTTCCTTGGTAAAGACAACGGGGCGGTAATAATCGGTTATCTCTTTATCGACATAGTCTGGAGACTGCGATTTTTCTGTTGTTTCCAAAAAGTAGATACTGCCGTCCTCCAGCCCTACAACCAAGGTGTTTGCCTGGGAAGCAAAAGCCATCTTTTGTGCTCTGCCGGCTACATTAAGGACATTAAGTTCATAACCCTGTTGATCATAAAGATAAATTTTTGTCACATCATCCTGATATTGTTGCCAGGAGGCAACCAAAACCCGGTTGCCCTCGGCTCCCACCAGCACATCTGCATCGCTGGGCAGGCGTTTTTGCCAGATTTTATTGCCATTAATATTTAGATAATGCAATTCCTCTTGCTGGATTGTCTCATCCAAAACCACGGCAGCAAGGTACATCCCGTTCTGTGCCATCGTCACAGATTTTATCCGGCCGCTAGTCTTGTAATTCCAGATTTTTTCTGCATTCCGATTGTAACTGAGAATCTCATGCTCATTAGTAGTGACAATAATTTGGCCGGTTTTATCTGTAGCCAGCTTCTGGTGTTGTTCTTTTGTCCATAAAAGTTCTCCTTCTGTAGACAAAGCGCCTAAATACGGCGTCTCCCCCTCCTGCCAATTTACAAAAAGGCGATTATCTTCACTGAGAGCAATAGTATTTATTACTCCCGGCAACTCTTTTTCCCACATGATCTCACCGGCGGACAGCGCCACCAGGCGATCTGCTTCTTCTTCCCCGTAGTTTAAACATACTACCAGGTAATCATCCTTAACGGAAGCGGCAATCTGCGCTACCGGTGCCTCAAACTGGTGCGTATATAATTCTATCTGTTCGGGAGTCAGGACAGTGAGCCGGCCTCCCTCCGTCCCCACCGCCAAAAAACGCCCGCTGGGATCCAAGTATGTCTTTAACGGAACAGAGGAAAATTCCTTTTCCCACAGTGCCGTACCGTCGCGCTGTAAGAGATAAACAACTTTTGCCGCCGTACCTACCGCCGTCAAGGAACCGTCGGTGGTAACGGCAAGGTCTGTGATCTGCACATCACTGCTTTTCACGCTAAACTGGCCCACCGCCGGTGTTTCTCCTCTTTCATTGCCCGGTGAAATAGGTTCGATAGGTTTGCCTTCACTATACCTCATGCGCGGACTGCAGCCGGCCACACTTAAGAGGGCAAGTAAAAGGATAATTATTAATTTGTAAACCTTTTTCTTCATTTTCTTTCCCTCTAGACTTTACGTTTTGCGGCATAACCGTCTCTTATATTATAACGGCAAACTTCCTTTACACATGTGAAGATTTGTTAATGATTATTAACTACGCGACCGGTGGGCAGGGTTAATCTGGGAAGTGTCACGACAAAAGTTGTACCTTGCCCCCCTGGTCCGTCCTCAATCCAGACCTTGCCTTGGTGACGTTTCACTATCTCTAAAACGATGGATAAACCCAGGCCGGTGCCGCCTTGTTCCCGGGAACGCGCTTTATCAATCCGGTAAAAGCGCTCAAATACTTTTTCCCGCTGCTCTACCGGAATCCCAATGCCCGTGTCGCTTACCGTTAATTTAAGTAAATTAGGCTCCTGAGTCAAATTAACGCTAATCTGCCCGCCTTCCGGCGTATACTTAATGGCATTGTCTATTAAATTGAAAACAACCTGTTTTATCTGGTGGGGAACAACAAAGGCCTTGGCTTTATCGGCCAAATTGTAGGTCAGAGCAATATTTTTATCTTCCGCCCTTCTTTGTAAGGCATCCAATGTATCACGCAGCAGGGGCACCACATCTACAGTCATCATGGTATCTTCCGCCGCCAGCCGGTCGAGGCGAGATAAATCCAATAATTCTTCCACCAAGTGAATTAAACGCTCCAGTTCCTGATCTATATCGGCCAGGAATTCTTCTTGTTCTTCTTTATCCAAGGGGTACTCGCGCAATGATTTCACCAAAAGATTCAGGGAAGTCAGCGGCGTGCGCATTTCATGTGAAGCGTTAGCCACAAAATCCTTCAACTGCCTGGTACTTTCCTGCAGGCGCATGGCCATTTCGTTAAACTGTTTTGTCAGGCGGCCAATCTCATCTTGGGAACGGACGGAAACATGTTGCGATAAATCTCCGGCTGCCATTTTTTCCGCCGCCACCGTCAATGATTCAATGGGGTCGGTAATGCGGCGGGCTAAAAAATGCCCCAACAAACCGGCAAGCATAATGGTAAGCAGCATTAAAATAATAATATAATTCCGCAGATCTTTTTGTACTTCATAAACTTCCGCCAAGGAAGAAGCAATAAACACGGCACCCACAACTTTATCGCCGTTCAAAACAGGCACGGCCACCTGCATCACCCAGGTATCACTTAAGTCCGAATACTGGATGCTCCAGGCTTCATCTTCAAACCGCATTAAAGCCCGGGCTATTTCCATCCGATCCAGTGTGGTTCCCACCAGCCCGTCTACACGCACCGAATCCCCCAGAACCCGCTGCTTGTGATCAGTAATTAAAATACGGGCATTATTCTGCCTGGCAACCAATTCAGCCTGATTGGAAATATCCACAACGTCCGGTGCCGCTTGCAGCTTGGTGGCTACCAAATCTCTAACTACTTTTGCTGCCCCTTGTAGCTTGGCATATTCATAGGACAGGTAATAATTGCTGAGTACATTCAGCAGGAAAAAAGCTGCAAAGGCCATGACAGCCACAATTAAAATGATATAAGTGGCTGTCAACTTGGTGCGGATACTGTTAAACATTCTTCCCCTCCCGGAATTTATAACCTGCTCCCCAAACGGTGAGAATCAGCTGCGGAGCAGCGGGATCCTGTTCAATTTTCTCCCGCAAGTGGCGGATATGCACGTCTACCGTGCGCGCATCACCGTAGTAATCATAACCCCAAACATGCTCCAACAGTTTTTCGCGGCTAAAAACACGGCCGGGGTTGCTTGCCAGCAAACTCAAAAGGGCAAATTCTTTGCTGGTAAGGTCCACTTCTTTATCGCGCACACGCACTTTTTGCTGCAATAAATCAATTTGCAAATCTTGCAGGCGGATATACTGCAAAGAAGCCGGATTTGTTGACTTGCTTTGGGCGCGCCGCAAAACCGCTTTAATGCGAGCCACCAATTCACGCGGGTTAAAAGGTTTTGTCATGTAGTCGTCTGCCCCCAGCTCAAGACCAAGAATCTTGTCAATATCTTCTCCCCGGGCAGTAAGCATAATAATGGGAACTTCACTGGTTTTGCGGATGCGGCGGCAAACCTCAAAGCCGTCTATTTCGGGCAGCATTAAATCAAGCACAATTAAATCCGGTGCTTCCTGTGCAAAGATTTCCAGAGCTTCTTTGCCGTCATAGGCCACCAGCACTTCAAAATTTTCTTTTTGCAAGGCAAATTTAATCCCCTTAACAATGGTTTTCTCATCATCAACAACAAGAATCTTGGGCATGCTTAACCTCCCTTAAATCAGTGTACGATATATATCCCTGATTTTTTTCATATCCTCCCACACAGGACGCTTTTTACTCACGTCCCGGAGCAGTGCCGCCGGGTGGAAAGTAGCCATCACACGGGCATTAAATCTTTCAAACCAGCGGCCGCGCACCACCGAAACGCGTGCTTCCGGCGCGATAATTGTTTGGGTGGCCAGTGCCCCCAAGCAAACAATTATTTTCGGTTTAATCAGTTCAATTTGCCGTTTCAAAAAAGGCACACAAGCTGCCACTTCATCTTCCTGAGGCATGCGGTTTTGGGGCGGCCGGCATTTAACCACATTGGTAATATAGATATCCTCACGGCGAATTTCCGCCGCCGCCAAAATTTTATCTAAAAGCTGTCCTGCCCTGCCCACAAAGGGGATGCCTTGTCTGTCTTCATCTGCCCCGGGTCCTTCGCCCACCATCATAAGGACTGCTTGAGGATTACCTACCCCAAAAACTACTTGGGTGGCACCCTGGCGCAAACGGCAGCGTTGACAAGTTAAAGCTTCCTGCTTTAAAGCCGTAAATTTATCCAAAGACTCGCTTGGTTGTATTACTATTTGCCGCTTAGGGGCTGTTACTTTAGGTCTTTTTTTTACCGGTGCCAGCAAATCAAATAAATATCTCTCTTTCATAGTGTCACCCTCTCTAAAATTCCACAAACAACAAAAATTCTCCTTTTTCGCCACCACTGAATTCTCCTATCCCGGTACCGTTTAAAAGGGCAAAGAAAAAAAGAGAAGGCTTTTTACCTTCTCCAAGTTTCTTTCTTCCCGCTTTATCCTTAAAAACCAAGTAAGCCGGCCTTTAAACGCCCCGCTCCTGCATCCTTTCTTCCTGCCGCAAAAGGCTAATATCTAAACCCGGCATGGCTTCACCCAAGCCTTTAGAGATCTCCACTAAAACTTTCGGGTCATCATAATGTGCCGTTGCTTCCACAATGGCCTTGGCGCGAGCTTTGGGATCCTTTGCTTTAAAAATGCCGGAACCAACAAAAATCCCGTCGCAACCTAGCTGCATCATTAAAGCAGCATCGGCGGGTGTAGCGATGCCGCCGGCAGCCAGGTTAGGTACCGGTAAGCGTCCCAGGCGTTTGACTTCCTGTACCAATTCATAAGGAGCACCAATATTTTTGGCAAAGGTCATTAATTCTTCATCCGGAGTGTTTTGCAGTTTGCGAATTTCACTTGATACTTTGCGAATATGCCGTACTGCTTCTACCACATTACCTGTACCTGCTTCACCCTTTGTGCGGATCATGGACGCACCTTCGCCGATACGCCGCAGCGCTTCACCTAAATTGCGTGCACCACAGACAAAAGGTACTTTGAATAATTTTTTATTAATATGAAATTCTTCATCAGCCGGCGTTAAAACTTCACTTTCATCAATATAATCTACGCCTAGGGCTTCCAGAATTTGTGCTTCTACAAAATGACCAATCCGGACCTTTGCCATTACCGGAATACTGACCGCATCCATAATGCGCAGAATCAGCTCGGGATCTGCCATTCTGGCAACTCCCCCGGCGGCACGAATATCTGCCGGCACGCGCTCTAAAGCCATCACGGCCACGGCTCCTGCTTCTTCCGCAATTTTAGCCTGCTCCGGTGTGGTTACGTCCATAATGACTCCGCCCAGTAATTCCGTCTGGCCAATTTTGACGCTTAAAGTATTTCGTTCAGCCATCTATAGATACCCCCTTTAAGACATGTCCCATATCAAGATTTAGTTACTTATTTTACTACACTTTACAAATTAGGACAAGTAGAAAAACAAGCAGGCTTTACTCCGGCACAAAACTTGTTTTTAGCTGTGCCCGTTTTGCTGCCCGTTCTTCCGCCAATTCCACCAGCCGGCGCAATAATTCTGGAAAAGGAAGGCCGCTTGCTTCCCACAGTTTTGGATACATACTAATGTCGGTAAAACCTGGAATCGTATTAATCTCGTTAATCCAAATCTTTTGCTGCTCTTCCTCCACAAAAAAGTCAACCCGGGCCATGCCGGCACAATCCAGCATTAAAAACGCTTTTACTGCCAGCTCTTGTACTTGCTCTACCGTCTCCGGTTTCAGTTCCGCGGGAATAATTAAAGTGGAACCATCATCAATATACTTGGCTTTATAATCATAAAAGTCATTACAAGGGACTATTTCTCCCGGTAAAGAAGCTTTTGGTTCATCGTTACCTAAAACACTGCATTCTATTTCCCGCCCGGCTAAAAATTTTTCCACAATGACCCGGTGGTCATACTGCAAAGCTTCCTCCACCGCCGGTTCCAATTGGGATTTTGCATAAACTTTATTTACACCCACACTGGAGCCTAAATTGGCAGGCTTAACAAAACAGGGAAAACCTAATTTTACTGCTATTTCCTCGGCCAGCTCATTTTTGGCTTTTTCCCACCTGGCTGCCGTAAACCACAGATAGTCCCCCACCGGCAGGGCAAAAGCTTTCAGCGCTGCTTTCATGAAAATTTTATCCATGCCTATAGCGGAGCCGGCGACACCGGCTCCCACGTAAGGTATACGTGCCAGCTCCAGCAGCCCCTGTACCGTACCGTCCTCACCGAAAGTGCCGTGTAAAACCGGAAAGACAACATCAATGGAGACAATATTACCCCTGTTTTCGCCGTCAAGGAGATATAACCCGCCGATGGCGGGATCGGGCAACAGTGCTACGCGATTGCCATGTAGCTGCCACTGCCCCTCTTTAGTAATAAATACAGGCACAACTTCATAATCTTCTATTTGCTCCAGGCCTTCCATGATGGCTTCGGCGGAACTAATAGAAACCTCATGCTCACCGGAACGGCCTCCGTACAATACTGCTATTTTTTTTCTCATTTTTACTCCTCCAACGAGCTTGCTAATGCAATGTATTCAAATTAATGACAAAGTATGAGCAAGCGAAGCGAAAGAGCAAGCCCTTTTGGTGCTTGCTCTTGTATCTTCTGCAGGATGTTTCTGCTTATTCTTCATCCTGTTGTGTCCGTGCTTCAGCAATAATCTGTTCTGCCAAATGTGCCGGCACTTCTTCGTAATGGTCAAGCTCCATGGTAAAGGAGCCGCGCCCTTGTGTCATTGACCGCAAGTCTACCGAATACTTGAGCATTTCCGCCATGGGGACATGAGCCTTGATCACTTGGTTGCCACCTTTGGCTTCCATACCGAGAATTCGACCGCGGCGGCTGTTCATATCGCCCATAATATCGCCCATGAATTGTTCCGGTACGGTTACTTCCACATACATAATGGGCTCTAATAAAACAGGGTTGGCTTGTTCCATACCTTTCTTAAAGGCAAGGCTGGCAGCAATTTTGAAAGCCATTTCCGAAGAGTCAACAGTATGGTAAGAACCATCATACAAGCTGGCTTTAATGTCAACTACAGGATAGCCGGCTAAAACACCGTGCTCCATGGCTTCCCGCAAGCCTTTTTCCACCGCAGGAATATATTGCTTGGGTACTGCACCGCCAAAGATTTTATCTTCAAATTCAAAATACTCGCCGGCAGGTAGCGGTGAGAACTCAATCCAAACATGACCGTATTGTCCGCGGCCACCCGACTGTTTCTTATGTTTACCTTCCACTTTAACCGTACTGCGAATAGTTTCTTTGTAAGGAACTTTAGGTAAGGTTAATTCTACTTCAACCCCAAACTTTTGCTTCAATTTGCTGGTAATAATCTCTAAGTGCATTTCGCCCATACCGGAAATTAATGTTTCCTTAGTTTCTGTATTGCGCTCCAGGCGGAAAGTGGGGTCTTCTTCTAAGAAGCGTGCAATACCTTGTGCCACTTTATCTTCCTCACCCTGCTTTTTCGGCACTACCGCAAAGGTGGTAACAGGGGTGGGGAATTTAATGGGATCCAGTTTGATCTGATTTTGCTTTTCACACAGCGTATCGTTGGTTCCGGTATCTTGCAACTTGGCTACAGCGGCAATATCGCCGGCCGGCACCTGCTCCAGGTTAATCTGGTTCTTACCCAACATGGTAAAAACTTGTCCAATGCGTTCATTTTTGCCTTTATTGGCATTGTACAGCTGGCTGTCGCCCTGTACGGTACCGGAATAAACTTTAAAATACGAAATCTTACCCACAAAGGGGTCCACAAAAGTTTTAAAGACAAGGGCACTGACAGGGCCATTGGCGTCTACTTTAATGGCCACTTCTTTATCTTCAGCATTGGTTCCTTTTACTTCGCCTACATCGGCCGGTGAGGGGAAAGCAGTAGCAATGGTATCCAGTAAAGGTAGTGTTCCGATATTGAGGGTGGCTGCACCACACATAATGGGTATTACTTTACCGCTGAGGATACCTTTGCGCAGACCTGTATTAATCTCCTCATCTGTCAGCTCTTCACCTTCTAAATATTTCATTAGCAGCTCGTCATCACTTTCGGCAACCGCTTCAATTAGTTTTTCCCGGTATTCTGCCACGGCATCGTTTAAATCGGCTGGAATTTCTCCTTCTGTCATCTTTTTGCCGTTGTCACTAAAGGTTAAAGCTTTTTGGGAAACTAAATCCACAATGCCTTTAAAATTTTCTGCTGCACCAATGGGAAGCTGCACCGGTACAACATTTAACCCGAAAAACTCTTGCAGTTGGGCAAAAACTTTGCCAAAATCGGCATTTTCCCTGTCCATTTTGTTCACAAATACTAAACGGGGCAGCTTATACTCATCGGCATAAGCCCAGAATTTTTCTGTACCTACTTCTACTCCGGACGGAGCCGAAACAACCATTACAGCCGCATCGGCCACGCGCAAAGCACTGATGGTATCACCTATAAAATCAAAATATCCCGGAGTGTCAAGTAAATTAATTTTAACGTTTTTCCATTCAATAGGAGCTAAAGCAGTATTAATGGAAATTTGACGTTTAATTTCTTCCTGGTCGAAGTCAGTGGTGGTTGTACCGGCATCTACTTTGCCTAAACGGTTAGTAGCCCCGGTGGTAAAGATCATGGCTTCGGCCAGAGAAGTTTTACCTGCTCCTCCGTGGGAGATAAGGGCAACATTTCGGATATTTTCAGTCTTATAATTTTTCACGCCAACGCCTCCTTTTAACTTTGCCGGAAATCAGGAAATCAGGAAACCTTGCGAAACATAGCTTACTTCGACTAATCCGGCAACTTTTCCTGCTCAGACTGTTAATATTTCTCGCCAAACTATATTTTATGTTAGCTATAGACAAACTTGCAAAAAACATGCAGGGTTACGCCAAAAACAGGCACCCCCTTTGCAGATACTACGTCAGGAAATGATCAAGAAAAACAAAAATATGGAAAAATTAGCGTGATGTTTGCCAACACCACGCTTTTTTCTTTACAGGTATTTTTAATTCAGTGATAGTATAGCTTGTCTTTTTGCAATCGTTTAGACCTCTTTAGCATCAATCCAGCTCATCATGCGACGCAGTTTTCTGCCCACTTTTTCAATAAGATGTTCTCTTTCCAATTTATTGGTGGTATTAAAGTAAGGACGATTAGCCTGGTTTTCTTGGATCCATTCCAGGGCAAACTTTCCTGTTTGTACTTCATGCAGAATCTTTTTCATTTCTTTACGCGTTTCTTCTGTAATAATCCGCTTGCCCCTGGTAAAATCGCCGTATTGGGCCGTATCGGAGACGGAATAACGCATATAAGACAAACCGCCTTCATAAATGAGGTCTACAATGAGCTTCAGTTCATGTAAACATTCAAAATAAGCTATTTCCGGTTGGTAACCGGCTTCCACCAGTGTATCAAAACCGGCTTTAATCAGCTCGGACACACCACCGCAAAGTACTGCTTGTTCACCAAACAGGTCGGTTTCCGTTTCTTCTTTAAAGGTAGTTTCAATGACGCCTGCACGGGTGCAGCCGATTCCCTTGGCATAAGCCAAGCCAATTTCTTTTGCCTTACCGGTTGCATCCTGGTACACAGCTAAAAGACCGGGCACACCGGCTCCTTCCTGGTATGTCCTGCGCACTAAATGACCCGGACTTTTCGGTGCCACCATAATAACGTCCACATCAGAGGGCGGCACAATTTGACCAAAATGAATATTAAAACCATGGGAGAAAAGCAAGGCGTCCCCTGCTTTTAAATACGGTTTGATTTCAGCCTCATATACTTCTTTTTGTTTTTCATCGGGCAGTAAAATCTGAATCACATCGGCGGCCTGGGCTGCTTCCGCCACCGTCATTACTTTCAAACCGGCAGCTTCAGCTTCTGCCCAGCGAGGGCTGCCTTTACGCAGTCCCACAATGACATTGACCCCGGAATCATGTAAATTTTGTGCCTGCGCATGACCTTGACTGCCGTACCCCATGACAGCCACCGTCCGTCCTTCCAGTACTGCCAAATTTGCATCGTTATCATAATACATTTTTGCCATTTACTTTACCTCCCCGTTTTTCGTCGTTTTACTGCCCCGCAACAGGGCTATTTTACCGGTACGCACCATCTCTAAAATCCCATAATGGGATAATAGCGACTGGATGGCTTCCAGCTTCTCTTCATTACCAGTTACTTCAATAATCAGCGACTGGAGTGAAACATCAATAATTTTTGCCCTAAATGTTTCGACTATCTGCTGAATTTCCGCACGACTGGAGGCAGGAGCATTTACTTTGATCAGCACCAATTCCCGATCCACGTAAGGCTCCTGTGTCAGATTGGAGATTTTTATGACATTAACCAGTTTGTTAAGCTGTTTATTGATTTGTTCAAGAGTTTCTTCATCAGCATCCACTTCAATGGTCATCCGTGAAATTCCCGGATCCATTGTTCTTCCTACGGCCAAACTTTCAATATTAAATCCACGCCTGGCAAACAACCCGGCCACACGTACCAGTACTCCCGGCTTATTTTCCACCAGTACCGCTAAAATATGCTTCATATCTTATTCCCCCCTGACCATATCACTAATTGCATGGTTCGGCGGCACCATGGGGAAGACATTTTCCTCCGGCCGTACTCTAAAATCGATCACGACAGGCCCCGGTGTGGCAATGGCTTTCTCAATGGTCGGGATTACTTCTGCCGGTTTTTCGGCACGTAAACCGACAGCGCCGAAAGCTTCCGCCAGCTTAACAAAATCGGGGCTTTTTTGTAAATCCACCGAGGAATAGCGTTTATTGAAAAACAACTCCTGCCACTGGCGTACCATACCTAAATATCTGTTGTTGATAATTGCCACCTTGATTGGTATTTTATACGCAACCGCCGTGGCCAGCTCCTGTAGATTCATCTGGAAACTGCCATCCCCGGCAATGCAGAATACAGTTGCGTCCGGTGCCCCTATCTGCAAGCCAATGGAGGCAGGAAGACCGAACCCCATTGTACCCAAGCCACCGGAAGTAATAAGCGAACGAGGCTTTTTGAACCGGTAATACTGGGCCGTCCACATTTGATGCTGGCCCACTTCCGTGGCAATCAGAGCTTCCCCTTTGGTTACATTATAAATAGATTCAATTACATACTGCGGTAATATTTCCCCGTCTTCCGCCTGATTGTACCGCAGTGGTGCTTCTTTTTTCCACTCGTCAATACGTGCAAGCCATTCTTTATGTTCCTTCGGCTTCACCTTCTTTAGGAGTTCTGTCAAGACCAGCTTCACATCACCCACAATCGGTATATCTGCCTTGACATTTTTGCCGATTTCAGCCGGGTCTATATCAATATGCACAATTTTGGCGTTTTGGCCGAAAACATCTAATTTGCCGGTCACCCGGTCATCAAAGCGGGCGCCAATAGCCATAATTAAATCGGCCTCGTGCACGGCCATATTGGCCCAATAGGTGCCGTGCATCCCCAACATTCCTAAAGCAAGGTGATGGTCGCTGGGGAAGCCGCCCATGCCCATTAATGTTGTGGCCACAGGAATACCGGTGGTTTCCGCCAACTTCAACAGCAATTCATGCGCTCCGGAAGATACAACCCCGCCGCCGGCGTAAATAACCGGTTTTTTTGCCCGGGCAATGGCCTTGGCTGCCCTATTTACCTGCCCCGGATGGCCTTCATAGGTGGGATTATACCCGGGGATATTAACTTCTTCGGGGTAGACAAATTCCGCTTGCTGCTGCTGAATATCCTTGGGCAAATCTATTAGCACAGGACCAGGCCGACCGGAGGTGGCCAGGTAAAAAGCTTCCTTTAAAATCCTTGGCAGTTCTTGAATATCGGTCACCAAGTAATTATGTTTTGTAATGGGCAGCGTAATGCCAAACATATCAGCTTCCTGAAAAGCATCCGTGCCAATTAAAGTGGTGGCAACCTGCCCGGTGAATACCACCAAAGGCACAGAATCCATATAAGCATTGGCAATGCCTGTCACGGCGTTTGTGGCCCCGGGGCCGGATGTGGTAAAGACAACCCCGGGCTTACCTGTTACCCTGGCATACCCATCCGCCGCATGTACAGCACCTTGTTCGTGACGGGACAGATAATGCCTAATGTCGCTGTCATAAAGCACATCATATAAATTTAAGACGCTACCTCCCGGATAACCGAAAACTACTTCTACATTTTCCCGTTTAAGAGCTTCTACTACCATTTGTGCACCGGTCAGTTTCATGTTATCTGTCCCTCCTCTTTAAAAACGGCTCCCGTGTTGGCACTGGTTACCAAGCGTGCATAACGGGCCAGATATCCCTGCGTAATTTTTGGTTTTGGTAATTCCAATTCTGCCAGCCGTTTTTGTAGTTCTTCTTCACTAATAAGCAATTCCAGCTTGCGCGCCGGGATATCAATACTGATTAAATCTCCTTCACGGACAGCGGCAATGGGACCCCGCTCCATGGCCTCCGGAGAAACATGGCCAATGGAGGCACCGCGAGTGGCACCGGAAAAGCGCCCGTCAGTAATCAAAGCCACATCTTTATCCAAGCCCATACCGGCCACAGCCGAAGTGGGAGTCAGCATTTCCCGCATCCCGGGACCGCCCTTAGGTCCTTCATATCGAATAACAATAATATCGCCTTTTTTAATTTTACCGCCAAAAATTGCCGCCACCGCTTCCTCTTCACTGTCAAAGACACGTGCAGGGCCGGTTTTTTTCATCATTTCCGGCGCTACTGCTCCCTGCTTAACCACAGCACCGTCCGGAGCTAAATTGCCCCTTAAGATGGCGATACCGCCGCTTTGGCTGTAAGGGTTATCTAAAGGACGAATCACATCATCATCAAGGATCTGCGCTGCCGACAACTGCTCGCCAATTGTTTGGCCACTGACGGTAAGACATTCAGTATGCAAAAAATTACCTTCATTTAAGCGTTTCATAACAGCTTGGATACCGCCGGCTGCAGCCAAATCTTCAATATGGTTTTCCCCCGCCGGCGCCAGTTTACACAACTGTGGTGTCCTTTCACTAATCTCGTTGATATAATCCAAGTTAATTTTTATACCGGCTTCATGGGCAATGGCAGGAAGGTGTAAAACAGTATTGGTAGAACAACCCAAAGCCATATCCACCGTCAAAGCATTATTAAAGGCCTCGGCAGTTAAAATTTTATCCGGTGTTAAATTTTCCCGCACAAGCTTCAAAATCTGCATGCCCGCTTTTTTGGCCAAACGGATGCGCGCCGCCGCCACCGCCGGAATGGTACCGTTACCGGGCAGTCCCATTCCCAGCACTTCTGTAATACAATTCATGGAATTGGCGGTAAACATACCGGAACAGGAACCGCAACCGGGGCAAGCTTCCCTTTCCAATTCAGCCAAGTCTTCTTCCGACATTATTCCAGCTTTGACGCTGCCTACAGCTTCAAAGACACTGTTTAAATCCACCGCTTTACCTTTATACCTGCCTGCCAGCATCGGTCCGCCGCTGACAAAAATGGCAGGAAGATTTAAACGGGCCGCTGCCATGAGCATGCCGGGAACAATTTTATCGCAGTTGGGAATAAAAACCAGACCGTCAAGGGGATGGGCATTAACCATTACTTCCACAGAATCGGCAATAAGTTCACGGCTGGCTAAGGAATAATGCATCCCTTGATGATTCATGGCCAATCCGTCGCACACCCCAATAGTAAAAAACTCCAGTGGCGTGCCGCCGGCCAAGCGTACTCCTTCTTTTACCGCCGCCGCAATCTGATGCAGATGTTTATGGCCCGGGACAAAATCATTGGCAGAGTTCACAATTCCAATCAACGGCCTCTCCAGTTCTTCCTTAACCAGTCCCATGGCGTATAATAATGAGCGATGAGAAGCCCGTTCTACACCTTTTGTCATATTGTCGCTGCGCATTTTTTTCCTCCTGCTCTTATTTTTCTGGATAAACCGGCTCCCCTTCTACCCCGGTTAAAGCACGGAAACGTTTAATGAGATCTTTTGTCACCGGACCTGGTTTGCCGTCGCCGATTTTACGTCCGTCCACTTCCACGACGGGGATGGCCTCGGCAGCCGTTCCGGTTAAGAAACATTCATCAGCCACATAGAGTTCATGCCGCGTAAATGGTCTTTCCTGCACTTCGTAGCCGGCCTTTTTAGCTACCTCCATAATTACACTGCGCGTAATTCCGGGCAGAGCACCTAAGTAGGTGGGCGGTGTAATCACAACTTGATTTTTCACAATAAAGATATTATCCGCCGAACCTTCTGTTACATAACCTTCTCTGTTCAGGACAATTGCTTCCTTAACTCCAGCCTGGTTTGCTTCAATTTTAATGAGAACATTATTTAAGTAATTAAGAGATTTTATTTGCGGATCTAAAGCATCTGGGCTATTACGTCTTGTAGCCACCGTGACAACCGGTAAACCTTTCTCATACAGTTCCGGGGGATAAAGCACAATGGAACTGGCGATAATGACGGTGGTTGCCCTGGTACAATTATTGGGGTCCAGCCCTAAATCTCCGGGGCCTCTGGAAACAACAGCCCGGATATAAGCATCACGCAGGTTATTTCTGCGGATGGTTTCCAAAATGGCTTCTTTCATTTCCTCATAACTTTCCGGAATCTCCAACATAATTGATTTGGCAGAATCATAAAAACGATCCAAATGCTCTTTTAGTTTAAAAACCTTTCCGTTGTATGCACGAATGCCTTCAAACACACCGTCTCCATAGAGGAAACCATGATCAAAAACAGAAATTTTTGCTTCTTCTTCCGGCACATACCTACCGTTGAGGTAAATAATATTACTCATCCCTACTGCCTCCTAAAATTTAAACTAAATATTAAAAAACCTTCCACCCCCATTAAGGGGCGGAAGGATTCCTTCCACGGTACCACCCTTATTTACCGGCAACAACCGGCCTTTAGGCTTCCTGCAGATAACGGGCAGGCCCCGGCCACGCCTACTAAAGCAACTTGTTCAGCGGGCTGCTCTGAGGTGACTTTCTTTTTCGCCGCCTGCCGGTTCACAGCAACCACCGGCTCTCTGAAAGGCCGCACGAAAAATACTTTTCCCCATCATTGCCATTTTCGCGGCATAAAGTTTTGAGTTTTATTATATCGAAGCAGGTAAACGTTGTCAATATAAAAAATTTTACTTTTATAAAGCTAAACCCCTGCAGTAAAAGCAGGGGTTTAGTCGTTCTTGCCACTAACCGGGATAGGAAGGAGATGTATCTTGCGTTTTCTTTTCTGCAGCCTGCATACGTAGTACACGTGCCACTGATTTGTAAACGGCAAAGGTGATAATACTGTTGGCAAAACCCTTAATTAAATTAAAAGGAATAATGGTGGGAACTAACATGGCCACTACCACTTCCCGCGGTGCACCTAAAAAACGCACTGTAAAGATTAAATTTAGTGGGATCATTAGTAGTGTCATAATCAGACTGCCGGTAATTAAAGCAGCGGCCGCACCTTTCCTGGTTCTAAATTTGCCATAGATGAGACCGGCAGCAATCACAAATCCACCGGTGGCGCAAATATGCATCACGGCACCAATCCAACCGGAACTGGCCGAAACAGTCATAGCCTGAATAATGGAAACCACCACCGTTAAGATTAAACCGCTAATGGGGCCCAGTAAAAAGGTCCCAATGAGAATAGGTACATCGGCCATATCATACTCCAAAAAAGGAGCTGCCGGAAAAATAGGGAATCGTACCAGGTACATCAACAAAACCGACACTGCCGCCAACATTGCCAAAGTTACCACATGCTTTGTGTTCCTCTTCATTTTTGCCTCCTCTTTTTTTTAAACTTACTCCATGCTCGAGGGCATCCGGTTACCACACTCAATTCTTTCTCCTTGTGTGTAACCTCACAGGGGAAGCAAAATACCCCCGCAGATGTCGGGGGTATGATGAGTAACACTACCGGCTAAATACACGCTATTGTATTTATCCGCTTCTCCCATCCGGACTATACCGTCGGCGCCGGATTCTAACCGGCTCAGCTGTTACCAGCTCGCGGGCTCATCGGCTTTCAGGCCGCTTACCGCCGGTGGGGAATTTCACCCCGCCCCGAAGCATCACTTTTATTATACTATTTGTCGTCTTTTTGTCAATGTGCTTTTGTTTATATCAAGTTATCCCCAGTAAAAACAGTCTCCTTTGCCCCTAGGCAAAACGTCCGGCAATAATACGGGCTACGTACACACCGCTGGCACTGGCTTGAGATAAGCCCCGTGTAATCCCGGCTCCGTCGCCAATGGCAAACATATTGGGAATTTCCGTTTCTAATTCCTTTGTTAGCTTAAGCCTGCTGCTGTAAAACTTTACTTCCACCCCGTACAGCAAAGTATCATTATTGGCTGTACCCGGCGCAATCTTATCAAGGGCATAAATCATTTCAATAATATTATCTAAATGGCGCTTGGGCAGTACTAAACTTAAATCCCCCGGTGTGGCATTGAGGGTGGGTTTGGTGAAACTCTGCGACAAGCGGTGTGCATTTGTCCTGCGCCCTTTAATTAAATCGCCAAAACGCTGTAATAAAACACCGCCTCCAAGCAGGTTGGAAAAAGAAGCTATACTTTTTCCATATCGATGCGGTTCATTAAAAGGTTCTGTAAAACGATTGCTTACCAGCAAGGCAAAATTTGTATTGGGACTGCGCAGATTTTTGTCCCGGTAGCTATGGCCGTTGACGGTAATAATCCCGTCCGTATTTTCAGCCACCACATAACCATAAGGATTCATGCAGAAAGTACGTACCAAATCGCCATATTGCTTTGTCCGGTAAAGTAGTTTGGCTTCATACACTTCGTTGGTAATATCCTCAAAAATAACAGCCGGTAATTCTACCCTTACACCTACATCAACTTGATTGTTTAAAAGGGAGAGACCCAATTTTTTGCACTGTTTGGAAAACCAATCGGAACCTGCCCGGCCGGGCGCAGCAATGAGATAACGACAGGCAACCTGCCCCCTACCGGACACATCTAAGATAAACCCGTCTTTATCTGTCCGGATCTCCTCCACACGGGCACGGCAATAAATTTGGCATTTAGTCTGCAGATAATCATAAATTTTTTGCAGTAAAGCAAGATTATTTTCCGTACCCAAGTGGCGCACGCGCGCCTGCAGCAGGTGCAAATCATGCGCCAAAGCTTTTTTGAGCAATTTATTATTGGTCGGAGTGTAACTTTCTGTGGGAGCCCCGAAGGAAAGGTTGATTTGATCAACATAATCAATCAGTTCCAGTACTTTTTCCGCCGGTAGGTATTCATTGAGCCAGCCGCCAAACTCTGCCGTAAAATTATATTTGCCGTCAGAGAAAGCACCGGCTCCACCAAAACCGCGCATAATACCACAAGGATTACAGTGTACACAACGGTCCGCCTTTTTTTGATTAATGGGACAATTTCGCGTATAAATATCGTGGCCTTCCTCAAAGATGGCAACGCGTAATGTCGGTCTGATTTTTGTCAGTTCATAAGCAGCAAAGATAGCCGACGGTCCTCCGCCAATAATGGCCACATCATACATATTTTCCATGGCAGCACCTCCCACTTTTCCTGAAAAGCCCACTGTATTATACAGGAAAAACCTTTTATTGTCTATTGCCCACCAGAAGCAACCAAAAAAGGCCCAATTCTGTTTTGACACAGAATGAGCCTTAATTTTCAACTTGAATTTACTTTACAGCCGGTTACTGCAGCCAGCTCTCCACTAAATCCCTGTTTTGCTCCAACCAGACTTTAGCCGCTTCATTCTTATCATCATATTCTTCCATCAGGGCAATCAAGCCGCCAAACTGTTCCGGCGTCAAGTAGTAATTAGCCAAAAACTCGTTTATTTCAGGATAATCATCGGCAAATCCCGCTCGGGTAAAGGCATTTATTGTTTCTTCCCCGCCGTAGACATTGGCCGGGTCTTCCAGGAACTTCAGGTCAAAGGTGCCAAATTTCCAGTGCGGAGCCCACCCGGTAACCACAATCCACTCCTCATTTTCAATGGCAGTTTTTAATTCTGCAGCCATGGCGGCATCACTGCCCTCCATCAATGACAGCTCCAGATCATATACCTCAATGGCATTCTTTGTTGCTTCCATAATACCGGCACCGGCATCAATCCCGATGATTCGTCCACCGAATTTATCTTTGTGCGCGTTTAATTCCTCAATAGAGTCGATCTCAACATAGGCCGGAACAACCAGCCCAATAGCAGCACCATTATATAAAGGTCCCAAATCCACCATATCATCCTGTAGTTTTTCGTAATAAGACTGGTGAGTTAACGGCAACCATGCCGTCACCATAAAATCAATATCACCGGTGGCTACACTCTGCCACAGAATCCCTGCCTGCAAATCATGCAGATTCACCTTCACAGCAAACTCTTCTTCCAATAGATTTTTCACCATATAAGAGTTGGCAGTAGCACAAGCCCAGTTCACATACCCTAGATCAATCTCTGCAGCACTTTTTTTCTCATTGGCACACCCGGCAACAAATAGAGCAAGTACAAAAACAAAAGCCAGTAAGAAAACTAAATTCCTTTGCTTAAAAATGTCCTTTCAACCTCCTAATTTTTTTAGTGAGCAATTTCTTTTTCTTTGCGAGTCCCTTGAGTCAGCCGGTCCAAAATAATAGCAATAATCACAACGGCGATTCCGCCTTCAAAGCCTAAACCCACATCTAAATTGGACAGACCGTTCAGCACAACAGAGCCAAGCCCGCCGGCACCAATCATGGAGGCAATCACAACCATGGACAAGGAAAGCATGATACACTGGTTAACGCCGGCCATTATGGTCGGCAGAGCCTGCGGCAGCTCCACTTTTAACAGCATCTGGAACCAGTTTGAACCAAAGGCTTCACCTGCTTCTACCAGTTCTTTAGGCACCTGGCGAATAGCCAGATTCGTTAAACGAATGGTAGGCGGCATGGCAAAAATAACAGTTGAAATTACAGCAGGCACAGCCCCCATGCGAAAGATCATAATCGCCGGAATCAGGTAAACAAAAGCAGGCATGGTTTGCATAAAGTCCAATACTGGATGTAAAAGTCGGTCTAAAATATCCGACTTGGCTGCTAAAATTCCTGTAGGAATCCCAATTAAAAGCGCCAGCAAAGTGGCTTCAATCACTAAAGATAAAGTAATAATGGTTTCCGGCCATAAATCTATAGCAGCAATGAAGAGAAGTCCTGCCAGAGTAAAAAGTGCAACTCTTTTACCGGCCAGGAAGTAGGCAATAATGGCTACCATAATAGCCACTAACCAGAACGGCGGCAGCTCCAGCAGGAATACTAACTGTTCATTTACCCATAAGAGAATTACTTTAATCCAATCAAAGGGTAAGGCAAATGTTACCCGCACGAAATCAACCAGAACTTCAAAAAAACCGCCGACAGGAAGTCTAGGCACTTTCATCACCCCTTTCCGGGATTAATGCCCTTAACACACTGCTCTTTACAATTACACCCATCAGCCTGCCGCCTTCACTGACTACCGCCACCGGTATAGACGACTTTAGCGTCAGTTCAATTAAATCCATCACACAATAATCAGGTTCAACTCTCACTACTTCATTTTCGCGCACAATATTGCGGAGCGTTTGTTCGCCACGCCTAATTGCTGCTATGAGGTCATCAACAAAAACTATACCGGCAAGTTTCATCCCTTCTTTTGTAACCAAAATGGATTCAATCCCATGCTTCTTACATTCTTTCAGGGCCAGTCGCGGACCCTGGTTTATACCGACTGTTGTCCAGGG
>JAAYMK010000098.1 GCA_012521405.1 Bacillota bacterium | reverse complement strand
GGTTCATTTGCAGGATACCGGAAATAAAATCCCGGGGTGTCAAATGATATGGCCTTGTACGCCAAACCCGTACGCCCTGCACAATTTCCGTTTCCGGAGAAACGGGATTTTCATCAACTGTAATGACGTCAACTTGAGTACCGCCTGCTTGGAGTGCTACGCTTAACTCATGGACATGGCGGGCCAAACCACCTACTACCCGCGGTGGGTACTCCCAAGAAAACATTAAAACACGCAATTTTTCAAATCACCCCTGTAAAGTTTTAAGCAAATTCTGCCGGCTGCTCTCAAGCTATTATAACCAAATCAGGTTAATATATGAAAAACGCCACTTTTCCTGTTTCTGCTTCCGCTTCCGGCAGGAAACTGCCGTGCGTCAAAATCCGTCCGTCACCGGTCACCGTGACAGCCCCGTGCCGGTCGGTGCGGTACAAGCTGCAGCCGGTTTGTGCAATTTGCGTCAGTACTTCCGTGTGGGGGTGGCCGTAAAGGTTTGGACCCACAGGAATCACGGCAATCTGTGGTGCCACCGCCTCTAAAAACTGCGGCAGATATGTATTCCGGCTACCGTGATGGGGAATTTGCACAAGATCAGCCTTTAACTTCCCGCTTTGTGTGGCCAGTAAGCTTTTTAATCCCGCTTCTTCCAAATCCCCTGTCACCAGACAGGAAAAATCACGGTAAAAAACTTGCATTACCAAGGAATTATTATTAAGATCATCACCCGTGTTTTTGATATGGCCTGCAGGCGGCCACAAAACTTTTATTTTAACTTCTCCTAAAGTTAAAACACTTCCCTGTTTAACAATAAAACAAGGTATTTGTTGTTCCTGGCACAGTCTTTCCAGGGTAGCATAGCTTTCTGTTTTTTCCGCCAAACCGTTACCGGCAAAAGCAGCCACCTGAAAGTTTTCCAGCACCGGCACCATGCCCCCGTAATGGTCATCATGGGGGTGGGTTAAAATCATTAAATCTATGCTTTTAAGCCTTTGCGTGCGCAGGAAAGGCACCAGAACTGATTCTCCCGCCTGGGCTGTGCCGGCATCAATTAAGATGTGCTGATTAGACGGGGTGCGGATATAAACTGCCAACCCCTGGCCCACATCTAAAAAGGTTACCTGCAGACCGCGCTCAAGGGTGACAGGCAAACCGGAAAATAAGATTAAATTTGCCGCCAATAAAAACACCAAAATTTTCTTGCCGGTTAGGGGTTGCAAACGTGCACCTTGGATAAAGAAAAACAAAAACCCCAGATAAACAAGCCACCAGACCGGCGGCAGTGGCGGTAAAGACAGGGCAGACGCCGGCATACCGTAAAAAGCCCGGGGCACCCGGTCCAGAATTGTTAAAAGCGGCAATGCCGTCCAAAGAAGGGGTGCAGCTGCCGCTAAGCTGACCAGACCGCAAAGCATCCCTGCCAACCCCAAGATCATGACCACACCCACCAGGGGGATGCAGAAAAGATTCAGTGGCACTACAAATAATGAAAATAAGCCGAAATGATTTATTTGCAAAGGCAGGACTGCCGCCTGGGCCGCCAAAGTTACAGCCAGAGAATTGGCCAGAGCCGGCGGCAGGCGGCTAAAATAGGTTTGCAAGCGCGGTGTAAGGAGAAGAATCCCAGCCGTGGCGGCAAAGGAAAATTGAAAAGAAAGACTGAAAAGCCACAGGGGTCGGGAAAAAAGCAGGATCATACCACTTGTGCACAACGCCTGCAAACCGTCACCGGTTCTGCCTGTCTGCCGGGCAAACATTGTTATCATCAGCATCAAAGCTGCCCGCCACACAGGGGGCTGACCGCCTGTGAGCAAAACATAAAGAAAAATTAAAAACATAGTTAAGATGTAAACAGGCCATGACCGGCTCCGGCCGCTAAACAGAGCTGTCAGGTAAAAGACAAAAGCGGCCACATAGCCCACATGCAGGCCTGAAACCGCCAAAAGATGTGCCAACCCCAACTGCCGGTAGGCAGCAATAGTTTCAGCAGCCACTAAATCCCGCTGTCCCAGCACCATTCCTGCAAGCAAACCGGCTTCCGCTGCCGGCAAATGACGGGCAAATACTGTCGTGGCCCGCCGGCGCAGCCGGGCAAGAAAAGCAACCAGGACGTTTCCCTTTTGTCCTGTCATGACAGTAACCTCCCGGGGAGAAACAGTCATGATGCCGCCCACATGGCGGGCAGCCAAGTATTGTGCGTAATCAAACCCGCCGGGATTACGCTGTCCCATAGGCTTATTAACGGTACCCTGCAGCTGCAAAGGCAACCCGTAAACAGGGTTAAAACCTGCTGGCGGCTTGTAGATCTGTACACGCACCTGTGCCCTCACCGGCAGTACTTCTTTATTTGACAGCTGCACTTCTTCCGCAAAAAACAAAAAAGAAGCTTTATCTTCCGTTACTTGTAAAACTTCCGTCACATACCCGGTAAAAACTCCCGACCGGCCAAAAACAGGTTGCAGGGGAGCATACAAACTTAAAGTGGCCTGCTGCGCACTTAACATCCCCAAAAAGCAAAAAAGAAAAAAAAGCGCCGCAGCAGCGGGCTTTTTCCCAAGGAGTAAAACACAGGCTGCAGCAAACGCTGCTAAAACCAAAACGGCCAAAAGCGGCACAGGAAGATTAAATTTAGCCGCCAGGGCTATGCCCAGGGCAAAAGC
>JAAYMK010000097.1 GCA_012521405.1 Bacillota bacterium | reverse complement strand
AGGAGGCGACAGCTAGTTGGAGAGTTCTGCTAAAAAGGGTGAACAATTACATAACACAAGGATGTTGTATGCAGACTGGCGCATTAGTGCAGCTACCCATTCTATGATTTACCACTGTAAAGACGGAATTGCCTGGTTTGATACCAAGGGGCGTATATTTCATCATAATCCCCAGTTTATGCAAATGTTTGGACAAAACAGAACTACCCTGCGGGGAAGAAATTTGGCAGAGATTCCGGTGCTGTATGATGCTTTACAAAAAGATTTTAACGATGTCTTCTCAGGCGAATATTTTACCCAGGAAATAGAAATACCGGTTGGAAAAACAACCTACTATTTTGCTGTGGAACTGGGGCCTTTATGGACCAATAGGAAAATTTTTGGCGGCTATTTGCGTTTGCGCGATATAACTGAAATCCGGCACCAGGAAGAGCTACTCAGAGAGCGGGAACTATTGTTGCGGCAACTGGTCACTAAAGCCGGTCTTGGCATTGTCATTATCGGACAAGACCACCGGGTGATTGAGGCAAACGAACGTTTTGCGGAAATGCTGGGGTATACGCATGAGGAAGTACTTAATCTCTATACATGGGATTGGGAAGTTATCACCTCTGAAGAAGAAGTGCGAAAACAGTTTAGCGATTTATCCAGGGTGGACACCATTTTTGAAACGAAACACCGCCGTAAAGACGGAACAATCTTCGATGTGGAAGTCAGCGCCAAAGGGACCAGTTTTAAAGGCAAAAATGAAAAATATAATGCGGTTATATGCATCTGTCGTGACATTAGTAAGCGCAAGGCATACGAAAGTGAAATTAAATATTTAAGTTTTCACGATGAGCTGACAGGTTTATATAATCGGAGATTTTTAGAAGTGGAAATGAAGCGGCTGGATGTGGAAAGAAATCTCCCGCTTTCCATGATTGTGGGCGATGTAAACGGCTTAAAACTTATAAATGATGCTTTTGGCCACTTCAAAGGTGATGAACTGATTAAAGCTACTGCGGATGCCTTGAAAAAAGCTTGCCGGGCCGATGACCTGATTGCCCGCTGGGGTGGCGATGAATTTGTTATCATCCTGCCACAAACGGACCTGGCCACGGCCAAGGAGATCATAGAACGGATCAAGAGACATGTTGACGAAATAGATCTGGGTTTAATCAAATTGTCTATTTCTTTAGGAGCGGCTACAAAAGAAAAGATGTCAGAAAATATCCACGAAATTTTAGCCGATGCTGAAACAAATATGTATCGCCGGAAGCTGCAGGAGAGCCAAAATGTAATCCGGCAGGCTATTGCTTTGATCCATGACACCTTTTTGGAAAAAAACCCGGAAGCGGCCCAACATGCCAAAACAGTGGGAAAATTGTGTCAAAAAATTGCTTTAGCCATGGGCTTTTCGGAGACAACCGCCAATGAAATGGAAGCTTTAGGGCTATTACATGATATCGGCAAAATCAATGTACCATTGGCAATATTGAAAAAGCCGGGTGTGTTAACAGAGACGGAATGGAGTGAAGTTTCTCGTCACGCGGAAATCGGCTACCGGATTTTAAGTGCAGCCAATGAAACGGCAGATCTGGCCCGTTATGTCCTCTACCATCATGAACGTTTTGACGGTTATGGCTATCCGGCGGGGAAAAAAGGTGCTGAAATACCTTTGCAGTCCCGAATCCTGGCGGTGGCCGATGCTTATGATGCCATGACAAATGATCGTCCGTACCGGAAAGCTTTAACCCGGCTGGAAGCCGCCGGAGAATTGAAAAAACATGCGGAAACACAATTTGATCCCAAAGTGGTCAGTGTCTTTGTGGAAAAAGTGCTGCCTACTTTAAATTAAAGCACAGTACTATATCAGGCACCGGAAAGGAGTGT
>JAAYMK010000096.1 GCA_012521405.1 Bacillota bacterium | reverse complement strand
GTTCCGGAGGTGAGAGCATTCCCCCGCCGCTTACTGTGTTTAAATACATGATCCGGCCGGAGTTTGCCGGATTGGTGATGAAAAGAAACTGGGAGATGCCGCTTTCCTGACTTAGCACACCGGTGCTGCTCACAGCAAAGAGCCGTCCCAGTTGTGAGTAAGCACTGGCGGCGGGTAGAGCAAATAAGACGTTATGCCGGTCTGTACGCACGGCCTGGTTGAAGCCGTCCAAATTCCTGCCACAAACAAGGACGCTATCCCGGTTACAGTTGAGGCGGTGCAATTTAAACTTACCCATTACTACACGTCCTTTGTTTCCATAAAGTATTTGCTGCAATATTGTATGGCGATACAAATATAAAAGTGCATTTAAAGAAATAAAAATCTAGCCTTTTGTGGCATAACAGCATAAATAATTTTAGGAGGAACGGTCATGGTCAGAAAAGGTAATGGCCAGTATTCCTGATTTGCCGAATTTCTAGGAAGTTTTTTGCTATAAAATGTACTGCCAAAAGTTTGGCAGTATTTTTGTGCCATAAACAAAGTAAGGAATGTGTTGCATATAATATGGCAAGAAAATATGCAAATATGAAAAGGAAGGTTGGGCGATGGATCTTTACAAACGGGCAATGGAAGTTGCCCGCCAGTACGGTATCCCTGAAGGGATTTTTTTAGGGCTCATTGAAGCCGAATCAAGCTGGAATCCAAACGCGGTCAGTGTGGCGGGAGCAATAGGTTTGACGCAAATCATGCCCTCCACGGCTAAATTGCTGGGGTATAACCCGCAGAAGTTAAAATACGACCCGGAATTGCAGCTGGAAGCGGGGGCAAAGTATTTAAAAGAGATGTATGAGGAGTTCCAGTGTTGGGAGGAGGCGCTGGCGGCTTATAATGCCGGCCCCCACAATGTAAAAAAATATCACGGCGTTCCGCCTTTCCCTGAAACAGAAAGATATGTACAAAAAGTAATGGCGCTTGCGGAAAAGTACCAGAAAGAAATAAGCAAAGGCAAAAAAAAGCAGAAACAAACTGCCAAATTTGAGAACAAGAAAACTGTTATTAGTAAATTCAAGCGGAAATAAATTATTGTTCCAGGGCCAATAAATTTGACACCGGTTATAAGCCGGTGTCTTTTTATGATGTGCGACAGTCAGGCAAAAAGGCGAAACTGGGAAGAAGCGCGCCGTGCCGCTGTGAGAGCATTTTGATACTCTTTGGCGGTTATGCGGCGGTTAATTTCCGGGTAATTATGGGCCTGGTAAGTGGGATAATATTGATCCATGATATTAATGGCTGCCCTGGGTGAGATTTCTTCCGCAATAAATTTCATTAATTCTGTGGTGCCGGCAATGTTTTCCGGCATCACCAGGTGGCGGATTAAAAGGCCCTTTTGGGCAATGCCCTCTTCATTAACCACTAAATCTCCCACTTGTCTTTGCATCTCTTTTAAAGCTGCTTTGGCAATGTCCGGGTAATGTTTGATTTGGGAATAGGTGGCGGCCTGTTTTTCCTCAGCATACTTAATGTCCGGCATGTAAATATCAATAATGCCGTCAAGAAGTTTAAGGGTTTCTATTCTTTCATAGCCGCTGGTGTTATAGACTAAAGGAAGGCGGAAGCCGCGTTCTGCGGCAAGCTGCAGCGCTTCGATGATTTGTGCAATAAAATGGGTGGGCGTGACGAAATTTATATTTTCGCAGCCGCGAGCTTCTAGCTCTAACATGATCTCAGCCAGAGTCTTTATACTGATGCGGCGGCTTCTGTAACCGCGGCTAGTATCAAAGTTTTGACAAAAAACACAATGCAGGCTGCAATAGGCGAAAAAGATGGTGCCGGATCCCCCGCGTCCCACCAGGGGAGGTTCTTCGCCAAAATGGGGACCGTACCCGGAAATATGCACATGCTCCCCAGCGCCGCATTGGCCCGTTTCCCCCTCCAGCCTTTTTGCGCCGCATTCCCGGGGGCAAAGGCGGCAGGGGCTGAGCATTGCCTTTAAGCGGGCAATTCTTTTTGCCAAAATGCCTTCTTGATACAGTTTAAAGTAGCTCATCATCCCACCTCTGTTTATTTTCTTTCCCTTCAACTGCATCATAACATAAATGCGAGTGCTTGTATATTTTGGCAAGTTCAAGGATAAGTTTAGCAGCTTGCCATAAGCGCCTTACTTGCAGTCTAAGCAATTGTTACTTATACTGAGATTAAAGCCTAAAGCAAAAAGAATTAAAGCTCTAAAGGGTAAGTTTGGCCAAAAACATAAACGCGGAAAGGTAAAAACAATGGTGGATGTTTTAAAAACGGTAATCTGTGCGTTAAATTCCAAATATGTGCATTCATCTTTAGCGCCGTGGTATTTGGCGGCTGCCGTAGATAGGCATTGTGCCGGTAAGGTACAAGCCGAGGTGGTGGAAGGTACTATTAATGAACAGGTAGAAGCGGTGGCGGAGCGCATTAGAGCACAAAAGCCTGATGTGGTGGGGGTTAGTTGTTATATTTGGAATATTGCCGCCACTTTAGAGCTTGTGCGCCTGATAAAAGCCTGGATGCCGCCGGTGACGGTGGTGCTAGGGGGGCCGGAAGTAAGTTTTAACGCGGCAGAGATTTTAAAAGCGGAACCTTTGGTAGACTATATTATTGCCGGCGAGGGGGAAAAACCCTTTGCCCTTTTCTTAAATGCCCTGGTGCAAGCAAAGAGTTTAGATAAAATCCCTGGACTTTGTTATCGCAAGGGCAATGAGATTGTTACTTCCGCGCCGTATCTTACAACAGAGGAGCCGCCTGACCCTTATACGGAAAAATATTTGGCCGCTTTGGCGGGGCGGATGGCTTACCTGGAAACCAGTAGAGGCTGTCCCTTTAAATGTGCCTTTTGTCTTTCCGGCAATTACGGGAAAGTACGTTTTTTTGCTCTGGAAGAAGCGGAGAAAAGGATGTTACTTTTGGCAAACAGCGGCACACAGACCATTAAGCTGGTGGACCGTACCTTTAATGCTAACCGCAAACGTGCAGCCCGGCTTTTTCGTTTTATTATCGAAAATTACGGTACCAAAATCCCCCCTGGCGTTTGCTTCCATTTTGAAATGGGCGGCGATCTTTTAGATGAGGAAACCATTGAACTTTTAGCTACTGCTCCGCCCGGTGCCATTCAGTTTGAAATCGGCATTCAAAGTTTTAACCCGCAAACTTTGGCTGCCATCAAACGCAAAACAGATCTTGAGCGGTTAAAAAACAATATCCAGCGCATTCTGGCGCCACAAAATATCCACGTCCATCTTGATCTAATTGCAGGGCTGCCCCATGAGGATTTACAAAGTTTCCAGGAAAGTTTTAATACTGCTTATCTTTTGCAGCCCCATACCTTGCAGCTGGGATTTTTAAAGGTTTTGTGGGGAACACCCATGCGGGATGATCCCCAAAAATATCCTGCCTTGTATAAAAAGGAGCCGCCCTACGAAGTTATTGCCACCCCGTGGCTTTCGGCGGAGGAAATTAATCTTTTACACCAGGTGGAAGACGCTGTGAACCGTCTTTATAACAGCGGGCGCTTTCGGCGTACACTGCAGTATGTGTTAAAGCAAACCGGTGCGGCGCCCTTTGCGCTGTTTCGTGGGATTGGTGAATTTTGTGCGCAACATAATCTAAAGCATATTGCTTTGGATGATTATACTACTTTGGTTTTTACTTATTTTAAAGGGCAGCCGGGTGTGGAGGAAAAAGTGTTGCGGGACATTATGGTCTGCGATCGCCTGGCTACTAATGCTTCCGGCAGGTTGCCGAAAGTTTTGCAGGTTTATGACCCGGCTTTAAAGAAGTTGAGTAAGAAAATGACGGCTCTGGTGCCGCCCCCTCCCGGTATTAGACGCGGCTATGCTTTGCTTTATAGTGAAAATTGTTTGGTTTATGCTGATTACAAAGAAAAAAATCCTGTTACCGGGGAATATAAATTGTTTAAGCGGAAGCTGCCCTTAAAGGGAAAATAACAGCCGGCTAGGCTGTTATTTTCTCTTTAAGATACCTTTTTGTCGATTTCCGCCATTTGTGTGTAGGCGTCTTCACCAAAGAGCTCACACAGTTTTTTGCGGGCTTTGGCTTTCACATGATCATTGATGTATAAAGCTGCCACGCCCAGGGCAAGGAGCAGTACACCCAAATCATCGGTATAGCCCACAATGGGTGTAAGATCTATAAGCGCATCAAAAGGAGAGATGAAGTAGCCTAAAGCACCAATAATGGTAGCTTTCACTTTTTTCGGAACAGAAGATTCCTGTAAAGTATAAAAGAGCAGTAAAGCCGCGTAAACGACTTTTACCCCGGCCGTAGCACAAAATTTTTTTACTTTCTGCCAAAACTTTGCTTCAGAATAGTGATGCATCTTCTTCACTTCCGCGTCATGGATATTAATTAGTATAATTTTCGGCAGAAAGCTGGCAAATCCTTTTTATAGATTTTGGTAGAAAAGTTAACCGTTGTGAAAAATTTTGCGATAGAGGTCCTCGCCGTAGGCAGTTTCCTGCGGTTTGCCGGGTAAAATTTTAAAGGTGCGCCGGCTGTCTTCCAGACGCTGTGCTTGTAAAAATTCTGCCTTTTCATGATCCAAAAAAGAAACGGCAAAGGTATACAGGTGCGTGACGGAAAAAACCTCCACATCGTTGTCGATGAGGGCTTGGGTGATTTGGCGGCAGATTTCCGCACCTTCCCGCTCATTGGTGGCAGCAAAGGATTCATTAAACAAGACCAGGGAGTCGCGCTGGAGAAAGCCGGCGATTCTACTCATCCGCTCCAGTTCCTCATCCAGTTTACCCCGCTGCATCCAGTT
>JAAYMK010000095.1 GCA_012521405.1 Bacillota bacterium | reverse complement strand
CGTTTTTTTTGTTTGGTAGGAACTTTAAAATCAATCTTGTTTGCTTTTTACCAAAAATGCATCATAAAAAAACGCGAAGCTTCTTCTTGGGGGGAATCACTTCTTCTCCTTGTACTAATGGAAGGGGAATGATTTGCACTGTCGAACGTAAAATATATATAATAAGTTTATCCAGGTAATGCTATAGTTAAAGAAAAGCTGAAAATAAGTGCCTGTGAAAACAGGCTTACAAGGAGTGAAGATTGTGAGGATCGGCATGTTTGCTGACAGTTATAAGCCGTATACCAGCGGTGTGGTTCGCTCCATTGAAACGACAAAGTCAGAACTGACCGCCTTGGGGCATGAAGTTTTTATTTTTGCCCCCAATTACCCTAATTGTGAAGAAGAACCTGGTGTTTATCGTTTTGCTTCAGTTCCCGCGCCTACTTATCCCGATTTTGCCATTGCCCTGCCTTTTTCCTTAAAAATAAATGAGATTGTAAAACGCTTGCGCCTTGATGTGATCCATGTCCATTCCCCTTTTACCATGGGGCAATTGGGCTCCCGTTGTGCCCGTAGATTTGATATACCTTTGGTCTTTACCTACCATACAATGTATGATCAATATGTACACTATCTTCCTTTTGCCCAAGGGATTTCAAAAAAAGTAGTTTTAAAACTGTCAGAAAAGTTTTGTAACCGGTGTGATCTGGTGATTGCACCGACAGAAATTGTGCGCAGAATAATTTCTCCCAATCTTAAAACGGAAGTTGTATCTATCCCTACGGGAATTGTGATAAGTGAATTTGCCGGTGCCAACCGGAATTGGTTGCGGGAGGCATACAATATTCCCCCTACAAAAAAAATTTTGCTCCATTTGAGTCGCTTGGGCAAGGAAAAAAATGTCGGCTTTCTGTTGGAGGCCTATAAAGAAATTCGCAAAAAACTGCCGGAGACAATCTTTGTCATCGGCAGTGACGGGCCGGAGCGGGAAACTTTGCAGCAGCAGGCCGCATCCTTGGGATTGGGTGAACATGTTTTTTTTACCGGAGCATTGACAAGGAAGCAAGTAGTTGACAGTTATGCCAGCGCTGACCTTTTTGTTTTCGCTTCCGTTACGGAAACACAGGGTTTGGTTTTAGGTGAGGCTAAAGCAGCAGGGTTGCCTTGTGTTGCTGTTAAAGCACTGGGGGCAGCAGAGATGGTTAATGACGGAGTGGACGGTTTCCTCACAGAATTGTCCTTTGAAAGTTTTATTCCCCGTGTAGTACAGTTGCTGCAAGATGATAATCTGCGCCGGGAAATGTCAGCAAGGGCGCTGGAGGAGGCAGAAAAAATTTCCTCCACCAATATGGCAAAAAAACTCCTTCATGCTTATGAAAATATAATTCACAAGAAAAAGCAGCGGGAAGTAATATAAAAAAGCCCAGAGGGCTTTTATGATTCCAGTTTATCCAGTAAATCTTTTATTTTGGCGGCAGTATGGCCGCTTGTTTCCGCAAATTCAAAAAAAGCTTCCCGCACTTCTTCATTATCAACTTTTTGGGCAAAGCGCTGGTAATCCCGCACTTGTTCTTGCTCATTTAACATGGCTCTTTGTAAAAATGCTTTAACGTCCATGTGTTCACCTCCCGTAGTATTAATGTTACCAGTCAAAACTGATTTATGTATGGGCAAAAATAACTTTAACCTTACGATGTTATGTATTTTGATGCCGGGTATTTTTTATTTTCTGGAGGTGCCCTTTGATGAAAAAATTATACCGTTCACGAAAGCAACAACTGCTTGGCGGTGTCTGCGCAGGTATAGCAAATTATTTTAATATCGATGTAACTTTAGTACGGCTCATCTGGGTGGTAGTCGGTTTAATCGGCGGAAGCGGGCTGCTTGCCTATATTATTGCTTGGATTATAATACCTCTGGAACCGGAAGAAGACATTATTGATGTAACTCCTAACAATGAGCAAAGTCTAAATTCGCGTGCTTTAGGTTGGATTATTATTGTCATAGGAATTATACTTTTACTCCGCCGATTTGAATTTTTCCTTATCATTAACCGTTACATTATCCCCATTTTATTAATTGTGCTCGGTCTTTTTTTCATTTTCGGTGAGCGGGGAAGGCGAGACTAATGAAAGCAACCCGTATTTTTTTCGGTATTGTTGTAGTCATAATTGGGGCCCTTTGGCTTTTAAGCAATTTTAATCTTATTACCGTTTCCACCTTGCTGGAGTTATGGCGCTATTGGCCTCTTTTATTAATTTTATGGGGTTTATTATTACTGTTGCATAAAGACAGCACTGAACGTGCCGGTTGGTGGGGATTGTTTTTCCTGGTAGGTGTTGTAATCTTAATTGTTATCATGGGCTTTGTCTTTATGTTTAGCCCTTGGTTTTCTCATTTTTCCCGGCGAGGTAGGCACGTGCGCACAATTGATACGGCCATAGAAAATATTTACGCGGCAGAAAGGATGCGTCTAGAATTAAAGTTGCAGACCGGAGAATTACTATTGAGTGCACATAATGGTGAACCGCTGGTAGCTATGCAGATACAAGCAGTTGAGGAACCGAAGATAACTCACCGGCAATATGGTAAGTTAGCTGAAATTTTTGTAGAGGATCAAGAACTAAAGTTGGAAAATCAAGTCTCTCGTTGGCATTTTTCGCTCCCGAAAAATGTGCCGGCGGAAATTATTTGCCATATCGGTGCAACCGATGCCAATTTAGATTTGACTGAACTGCCGGTGGAGAAATTTGAGATGCATACGGGAGCAGGGGATCTGACGGTGAAGTTGCCGCAGATAAATAGTGAAATTGATATTCACACCGGCGCAGCCAACGTTCTTATTTATATTCCCCAAAATGTGGGGGTGCGGTTAAAGGCAGACGGAGCCCTTTTAAATGTGGATGGAAAAAACAGCGTTATCAGTCTGGGAGATCGAAGATATGAAAGTAAAGATTTGGAAGGAAAAGAGGCCATTGTAGATATTAATGTGGCTGCTGCAGCAGGAAGCATTACTTTACGGAGTAATTAAAAAATTATTTAGTAATAGTTGGAGGAGGTGCGAAATGGGCAAAAAAGTGGCTGTGATCGGCGCCGGACCCGGTGGCTTATATGCGGCAAAGGAAGCGGCAGCTTTAGGACTGTCTGTTACAGTTTTTGAAAAAGGAAAAATCGGTGAAAATATTTTTTGTGCTGAAGGTTTTGTGGATGTGCTAAAACTACTACCACCTCCGTCAACCGGCATGCTTTTTCCCGTGGATGAACTTGTCATTACGGTGAAAGATCAGTTTATCATAGATTGTTCCCGGCTTAATCTCTGGATGCTTGATCGCCAAAGCTGGCAGCAGGCCCTGGCAAAGGAGGCTTCTGCCAATGGTTGTGAAATTGTTGAGGAGCATCCAATTACACCAACGCGTTTGTTGGAAATGGTAAAGGAATTTGATTGGGTTATTGACGGCAGCGGGGTTAAAGCAGTAGCTGCCAAAGCCTTTGACTTGCCGGCAATACGCCAAGCTGTGACTGCCCAGTATACTTTAGCAGGTGATTTTTCTTCGCTGGTGGGCAAGTTAAAAGTTGTGTTAGATTCGCGTTGTAGCGGTTATGCTTGGATTTTTCCCAAAAGTGACACTGTGGCCAATGTTGGTCTAGGCTGGTTTGGCAGCAAACTGAAAGGTTTGCGTATAAAAGAAGAGTTAGACTTGTTTTTAGCAAGGCAAAACCTTTCGCACTACAAAATAATTAAACGTGCCGGCGGACCCATTCCCATTATGCCAAGAAAAAAAATCGTTATCGAAAACATCATGCTTATTGGCGATGCGGCCGGTTTCGGTTCACCCCTGCATGGCGGAGGTGTAGATACAGCTTGTATCTCCGGTATTCTGGCTGCACGGGCTGCCGCTGCCGGGGATCCGGCCCAGTATGAAGAGGCGGTAAACAAATTAATTGGCAAACGGCTAAAACTGGAGCAAAAAATTCTCGATCTTTGGGAAAGGATCGATTTTGAGACATTAAATCGTTATGCGGCTTCTGCCTTTGCCGCAAGCGACGCCCAACAGTCGTCTTGGAAAAAATTTTTGGTACCGGAAGCTGTTGTGCTGCGTTCAATTTTAGGAGGTCGGCTCCGGGCTGATTGGGAAAAAGGCATTATTCTTGATGATCTTCCTTTAATGGCAAAAATGGTTTTAAAGGCGGCGATGACAGGAAAGTGATTTTATGCTTATTTATGATTTAAGTCATACAATCTCAACGGAAATGCCGGTTTATCCGGGTACGGAACAACCACAAATTATTGATGCTTGTACATATGAGAAAGATTCATACAGCGAAAAGAAAATTACTTTTTATTCCCATACAGGGACGCATGTGGATGCTCCTTCCCACCTCCTTCCCGGTGCTAAAACCCTTGATCAGTTTGCGTCTGAACAGTTTCTGGGCGAAGCCGTAATTATCAAGCTGCAGCACGTGACGGTACGGGAAATTGCAGTGGAAGAGCTGAAAATTTATGAGCAACTGCTGCAAAAAGCTTCTTTTTGTTTGCTTGCTACCGGCTGGTCCCGCTACTGGGGCAAAGATGAGTATTTTACCGCTTACCCGGTACTTTCGCCGGCGGCGGCAGAGTGGCTGGCCCAGTTTTCTTTAAAAGGCGTGGGGGTAGATGCAATTTCCGTAGATCCTGTAGGTTCAAGTACGTTTGTTATTCATAAAATTTTCCTGCAAAAAAATATCTTGATTATTGAAAACTTAACCAACCTGGAGCGCCTGCCACAAACCTGCCTGTTTACATGCTTACCCCTAAAGATTAAAGATGCAGACGGTTCGCCCGTACGGGCGGCAGGGATTGTTTTATGAATAAAGTACCTCCTGATGCAGAAAATAAGGTCAGGAGGTGCTTTTTTATGCATTTAACGCAAAAGGAAAGAATGCTTTTAGAAGATCAGAAAAAGCATGAAGAAATGTGTATTAAAAAGTATGGTGAAGCAGCCGCAAGAGCAAGCGACCCTGGATTAAAACAATTATTTACCACATACCAACAGCAGGAACAGCAGCATCTACAAACTATAGAACAAATTTTAAACGGGCAGATTCCGCAAATGCAGCAAGGTTCCCAAGGTGGTTCTCAAAGCGGGCAGCAAAATCAACAGCAACAGCAAAATACTTCCCAAGGCATGGCGCAACAACCCAATCAAGAAGATGCATATTTATGCCAGGATCTATTGAGCACGGAAAAATATATTTCCGGTACATATGATACGGCAATTTTTGAATTTACAAATCCGCAGATACGTCAAGTTCTAAATCATATTCAAAAAGAAGAACAACAGCACGGCGAAGGGATTTTCACTTATATGCACCAGCATGGCATGTACCAGCCACAGTAAATTTTTTGCCAAGCCGCCGCTGAACCAACGTTGGCTGGAAGGTACGCAATACTAGATAAGCCAAAAAGAAAGCCCCATGTGAGTAAAATTTGCATGGGGCAATTTGCATGGCTAGCCCTCAAAATGCCAATGTTTACAACACAACTCAAACCCGGCCTTTAAAGCAGTATGCTCTGACTCTTTATTTATGGCATAACTCCAATAAGGGATCATATTTTCATTTAAAACGGTGTTGCCGTAAACCTTTGCCAATGAGGTACCTATGCCACGGTGCCTAAACTCATCTGCCACATAAATAAAGTCTACATCATAATAGTTGGCAAAACTTTTTATAAAAGACAAATAACCAACAATTTTTTCTTCTTCCAAATACGCAAAAATGCGACCTTTATTTTGTAGTACAAAAATATTAAAGAGAATTTCGAATGAAGGACGATATTTAATCTCGGGGAACTTGGTTTGTTGTGCCAGAGCTAAATCACTTTTTTTCAATTCCCTAACGTTTTTGGCAGAATACTCCTCTAATTGTTTTAACTTAACAAAGCTTTTGCGTACACTTCGGAAAACGAGATTTCTCCGCTGTAAATAGTGTATATCAACTTCCTCTAGGCAATTGATTGCCAGGAGGAAACTGTTTATATTCTGAACTGCTAAAAATTCAAGTATGCTATCTATAGTTTTATTTTTATAATTATCCATTAATACTCTAACAAGATAGTCTTGATGGTGATTTTTTAATGCTGTAATTAATACGATTACATCATCAGCCAAGAGATAAGTTTGATATTCATCGGGGCTTGCCAGTAGTTCTTCCAATTCGTAGAAGTAACGATTCATGTTCATTTTAAAAGTGTCAACTACGTTTAAATAACTTGTCTTATGGTTCATATTACTTTCTCACTCCTAAGTAGATAATAGGCCGGCAGTAATTACAACCATTAGATACGTAAATCACCAAAAACTTTCAAAAGTGTTTTTATTTTTGCACACAAGACAACCTCCCTACATGTTTCTATATATATAACTACAAAGGAGGTATTTCGTTACATGGATTTTATAATTTTTTAAGATGGTATTAATAATGATAAAAAGGGAATCGGCCCTTACTATATAAAATCTATGCCGATTCCCTTTGCTTGGGGGTGAAATAATACTTTTAATTGTTTAATATGTTTGGGGATTAGATATTAAGCTTGCCATTTCCCAGTTTGTTCCGTCATATGCATTGCAATATGTAACTAAGCGATATGTGTAACCACTGACTACTGCATATCTTTTTTCCCATCCTGCCCAGTCTCCATTATGTTCTGATGACCAGCTTTTTATTGTCACCCATTCATTGTTTTCATACCGTTGCAGGAAATTTGAAAGGATTATTTTTTGTACATCTCTTTTACCATGAACGTAAGCAATCATTGTAGCTATACCGCCAGAGTCAATTGAAAAATAGTTTGTTACATTGTTAATAAGTGTCCACATGGGGGAAATCTCGATGGCGCTTGCCACACTAAATATGCAAAGCATGAGTAATAAAACTAAACAGACAACTTTTTTGTACATAAGATTCCTCCTTTCGTGTTTCTATATATATAACTACAAAAGGTGGTAATTCGTTACACTATTTTGTAAATAAATTTCTTATTTTGTATATTCCATACTTTCTGCAACTTTAATTAATTCTTTCTTAGGAACCTTGCCATGTAATGAAAAAAGCATATCATTATATTTAAAAACTAAAAAACTTACTTCTTCTTTGTAATAAAATTCTGCATCATTACCTTTAACTTTTACTGTCCCGACAGAAGTTTTTTCAGTATCAATACCCACAGCGCTTTTTTCCTTTATAAGTTGCAAAATCATTTTATCACCATTTTGATTCTCGTAGATAGCGTAATAAAAATCCTCTAAAACTTTTAGATGAACATTCTCGTACCCCTCGGGCAAATAGGTAGGCATTATTGTCGATAATTGTTCATTATTTACCCTGATAGTTGTTGATTTTTCGTTTTTTACCATAAAATAGTTTGTAATCCGCACCTTCAAAGCTTCCACATTCATAACGGTGAAAAAAGAAACAGCCAAAAAGGCAATCATTACTGCGGCAACTTTTAAAGCAGTTTTTCTGAACTGTGCAAATTTTTCTTTGCGTTCTTCTTCTTTT
>JAAYMK010000094.1 GCA_012521405.1 Bacillota bacterium | reverse complement strand
GGCTCACTGTCAACAACACCGTGGAATAAATGTGTGTTTAGAAAATGCTTAACAGAAGTGTCCTTTTAGGGATCGGTGAAAGTTTTTCCCTACAGTGGGTTGACACTATCAAAATGAAATGTAGAGGTTGACTTTAAAAAAAAAATATGTTAGACTATGAATTGTCGCTAACAAAGTTGCCGACGTAGCTCAATTGGTAGAGCAGCTGACTTGTAATCAGCAGGTTGCGGGTTCGAGTCCCATCGTCGGCTCCATCTCTGACAATTTTGTGGAGAGGTACCCAAGTTGGCCAAAGGGGGCAGACTGTAAATCTGCTGTCGTTCGACTTCGCTGGTTCGAATCCGGCCCTCTCCACCATAAATATACACTGGGGCGTAGCCAAGTCGGTAAGGCACGGGACTTTGACTCCCGCATGCGTAGGTTCGAGTCCTGCCGCCCCAGCCATGCAAATTAACAGGTGGACATTTCTCCACCTGTATCTTATGTGAGCCATTAGCTCAGTCGGTAGAGCACCTGACTTTTAATCAGGGAGTCCCGCGTTCGAGTCGCGGATGGCTCACCATATATTCTGCGAGAGTGGTGGAACGGCAGACACGCTAGATTCAGGATCTAGTGGGCATAGCGCTCGTGGGGGTTCAAATCCCCCCTCTCGCACCATTCTTTAACTAGCATGTAAGAACCTTTGTCCCAAAGGTTCTTTCTTTTTTTTAATTGCTAATTTCCCACACAGTTTTAAAAACTATAAACCTCAATGTACCTCGCTAAAAAGGTAAAACTATTAAAGATAAAAGTGTATACTTAATTTATAAGTTAACCGCGACCTTGTTTGGCGTCTCAATATACTGCAAACAAGAACAAAAATAAAGGATGTGGCATAATGCAACCTTGGGGTGCGATGGAGGGTGTACGGCCCAGCAAACAACTGCACAGACTCCTTGATGCCGGCAAAAATTATTCGGAAGCTTTTGCTTTTATGCAGCGGCACTACGGTATAAGCCAAGAAAAATTTGCTCTGTTATGGCAGGTTTGTCAGGTTGAACGTCCTTTTTTGTTGGAAAGTTCGCAGCCGCATTTGTTTAGTGTGTATGTGGGTATTCCCTTTTGCCCTACCCGCTGTTTATACTGCTCTTTTCCCTCCCATCCTTTGACCGAACTCAATAAATTCCGGGAAAAGTTTGTGGAAAAATTACTCTTTGAAATCAAAGCCACCGGACAAATGACGCAGCACCTGCAGATGACTCCTTATACAGTCTATCTTGGCGGCGGTACGCCCACCTCCCTTGAACCTGAAGAATTGGCAGCAGTGATAGATGCATTAAAGGAGGCTTTCCCGGGCACATGGCGTGAGTTTACGGTGGAGGCAGGACGCCCGGATACCATTACCCCTGCCCATGTTAAAATCTTCAAAAGCAAAGATGTCACCCGCACCAGTGTTAATCCCCAATCCATGCATGCGGAAACTCTAAAAACCATTGGACGCCGGCACAGTGTGGAAGAAATCCAGCAGGCGGTAAAATACGTTCGTGAAGCTAAAATACCTGTTTTGAATATGGATTTGATCCTGGGTCTTCCCGGCGAAAATGCAGGCATGATTGCCGCCTCCGTTAAACAGCTGCTTAATTTTGCCCCGGAAAATATTACCCTACATATCTTTTCTCCCAAAAGGGCTTCACGCTATTACCAAAACCAAAGCAGCTATTTATTGCCTCCTGATGAAGAAATTGTGGAGATGCAAAAACAAGCTCTTGCTTTGCTGACGCCGCACTACCGGCCCTATTACTTATACCGCCAGCGCAATATCCTGGCCGGTTTGGAAAACATAGGCTTGTGTACACCGGGCCATGAATGTATTTATAATATAGTAATGATCGAAGAACGCCATCATATTCTCGGCCTAGGCGGCGGCGCAACCAGTAAAATTATTAATCAGGATTTTACCCTCACCAATCTTTTTTCACCTAAAGATGTCCGCATCTATTTGCAAAGAGTAGAAGCATTGCTGGAACGCCGGGAAAAAGCTTTGCTTAAAGCTTTGCAAAATGTATAAAAGTCAATAAATCATTTTTCTGCTGACGAAAAAAGCACATGAAAAAAGCTCAACTGCTTCTTCCTTGCAATGGACAGTTGAGCTTTTTCGCTATCTACCGTAGAGCCACGAATCACCCGCTTTTTCATAGGCAATTAATTCGTCTGCCGTAAAGAAAAGGTTAATTTCCCTTTCTGCGCTTTCCGGTGAATCTGACCCGTGTACCACATTATTTCCAGTAAAAACGGCAAAATCACCGCGGATAGTGCCCGGAGCCGCTTCTGCCGGATTTGTTTTCCCCATCAGATTGCGAACAATGGCAATGGCATTTTGTCCTTCCCACACCATGGCCACAACCGGGCCGGAAGTGATAAAATCAATCAACTCACTGTAAAACGGCTTGCCTTGATGCTCACCGTAATGCTCTGCCGCCAGTTCTTTACTTATCTGCATCAATTTCATGCCGATAAGTTTCAAACCTTTCCGCTCAAAGCGGCTGATAATTTCACCGATTAAATTGCGCTGAACCCCATCGGGTTTGATCATCACAAAAGTTTTTTCCACACTTTCACTCCTTAGTGGACTAATAGGTGATTAGTGGCTGATCATCGGCAATAATTCTATTTTCTTGAGCAATGGCTGTACGAATATCTTTAGGAACAGAAAACATATTCTGGTGCGTAAGACCATCATAATAAAGCAAATCCTTAATTTGTCTTTCCTGCAAACGTTTATCTACTTCTTCAGGTGTAAGTTTTAAAGGATCCAGCTTCTTTGCCGCCAAAGTAAAGGCCCACTGCGTATCAAAGGAAGGGATAAACGCTGAAAATGAACGGACAATGGGATAAGACGTCTGCAGTGTATTGTAGATGGCAGCATGGCACTCAATTAAACGCGGGTTAAAATTACCTGACTGTAAGACAAGAACTCCGTTTTCCGTCAACCTGCCGGTTGTAATTTGAAAGAATTCTTTTGTAAACAACAAATATGAAGGACCGTCATCCACCGGCTCCGTCAAATCCATAATAATGATATCAAAGACTTTTTCTGTTTCCTGCAAATATTTACGTGCATCCATAAAGTGAACTTGAACCTTTGGATGCTCAAATGCACCCTGACTCCACTGCGGTAAATACTTTTGACAAAGTTCCACCACTTCACGGTCAATATCCACCATGGTAATTTGTTCAACGGAAGGATGACGTAAAATCTCGCGCAAAACAGCGCCTTCTCCTCCTCCCATTACCATAACATGTTTTGGTTCAGGATGCAGGACCATAGCCGGATGGATTAAAGTTTCGTGGTAAATATACTCATCATATTCAGAAGACTGAATTTTCCCGTCTAGTATTAGACAGCGCCCATAAAATTCTATATCGATAATATCTACAGTTTGGTACTTGGTTTTACCACTGTAGACAATTTCTTCGACTCCGTGCATATGAGCTTGCGAAGGGTGAGTATATTCTATAAACCACTTCCAAGTTGGTGCCTTCAAAGTGGCCTCCCCCCTTTTAGTCATTAAAAATTAGCCGCCTTTACGGAGACTTCATGCTCAAAAATGCCGCGCTTAATTTCCTGCGCCTCTAAATGCTCTGCTGCAAACTGATCTTTTAAATAATTACACGACACCCACGGATCAACTTTTTCTCCACAGGTAAAAACATCAACCGCTGCGTAGCCAAGTTCAGGCCAGGTATGAATCGCCAGATGCGACTCGGAAATCACAACAACGCCACTTACGCCTTGCGGGCTAAATTTATGAAAAGCCACTTCCCGAATTTCGGCGCCTGCTTCCAAAGCGGCGTCGACCATAGTTCGTTCAATCCTCTTTATATCATTGAGGATTTCCCGGGGACACCCATAGAATTCTGCCAGAACGTGGCGACCTAATGCGCTCATTTTCTGAAGCCTCCTTTGTTTTTTTATTTACCCAATAACTGGGCAACTCCTTATAGACATCAAGTTAAATTGTAACAAATTCACGGCAAATGTCAATGTATTTTGCATATTTTTTTACTTAATGCCGAGGAAACGCCGGTTTAGTGGTTTTTTTCTGTTTTCCTGTGACTTAGGCCGTTTCACTCCCTTCTAATATGTTCTTTGTTTTTTTCAGTTTCTTATCTAAGAAACCAGAAAAAGCAGGGAAATTCCCTGCCCTCGCCTCTGATGTCCGTTTAAAATTTATCTTGCTCTACTTTGCTAAGTTCTATCCCTGTCACAACAAATCTTGTTATTTTCCCGGTCCTTAATTTGCTTTTTACGCTTTTATAATCGTCACAAAGTTCCACATGTTTCTCCTCTTCAGTACTTCCCCCTGCAGGCGCCAGGACGGTTTCAAGATAGTACAAAAAAATCCCTCCTTACTCTAAATACATAATTTCAACAGTAAGGAGGGAACTCCTTTTTTAAAAAATACGGTATTTTTTACAATTAATTTTTTAAACTATGAAGCGGCGCCGGTATGCGTCCACCTCGCCGGACAAAATGAGCAGAAGAAAAAGTTGATGTAGGCATAACCGGAGCATGGCCCAGTAAACCGCCAAATTCAACATAATCACCGACCTTTTTACCCGGTGCCGGGATAATGCGTACAGCAGTAGTTTTATGATTTATTACACCAATGGCCGCTTCATCGGCAATAATGGCGGCAATAGTTTCTGCCGGCGTGTCCCCGGGAACGGCAATCATATCCAAGCCCACAGAACAAACACAAGTCATGGCTTCTAATTTTTCCAGGGAAAGGGCACCAGCTTCAACGGCTCGAATCATGCCTCCATCTTCACTGACAGGGATAAAGGCTCCCGACAATCCGCCTACATAGGAAGAGGCCATCAGCCCCCCCTTTTTCACCGCGTCATTCAGGAGGGCTAAAGCTGCCGTTGAACCATGAGCTCCACAGCGCTCCAGGCCCATGGCCTCCAAAATTTCCGCCACACTGTCTCCGATGGCCGGAGTCGGTGCCAGGGAAACATCTACAATCCCAAAGGGTACATTGAGGCGAGCCGCCGCTTCACGCCCAATTAATTCCCCCATACGGGTAATTTTAAAGGCAGTTTTTTTAATAATTTCCGCCAGCGTACCTAAATCACAATCACTTGCTTTTACTACAGCCTTTTTTACCACACCCGGCCCGCTTACACCGGTATTAATGACACAATCAGGTTCGCCCACCCCATGGAAAGCCCCTGCCATAAAGGGATTATCTTCCGGCACATTGGCAAAAACGACCAGCTTGGCACAACCCAAGCCGTCACGCTCTGCCGTCAGGCGCGCCGTCTCTTTAATTATTTCTCCCATGCGATAAACTGCCTCCATATTGATACCAGCTTTACTGGTGGCCACATTCACGGAGGCACAGACCCTTTCCGTGGCGGCAAGGGCATGGGGGATAGAGTCAATTAAATTCCGGTCACCTTTTGTTAAACCTTTATGCACCAGGGCGGAAAACCCCCCAATGAAATTAACCCCTACTTCCGCCGCTGCTTTTTCCAAAGTTTCGGCGAAGAGATAATAATCGTCCGTCTCAGAAGCTTCCGCCACCAGGGCAATGGGGGAGACGGAAATGCGTTTATTAACAATCGGAATGCCAAACTCACGTTCTAATTCTTCACCCACAGGCACCAGGCGCTGGGCTAAACGCGTAATTTTATCATAAATTTTTTGTGTGGCAATTTGAGGATTGGTATGGGCACAATCTCTAATACTGATTCCCATGGTAATGGTTCGGATATCTAAATGTTCCTCTTGAACCATTTTTATAGTTTCGAGAATCTCCTGCATTGTCAGCATAGCGGCACCCCTCTTAAATCCTGTGCATGAAGCGGAAAACATCTTCATGCTGTACATCTATTTTTAATCCCAGTTCTTCTCCTTTTTTCTGTAAAAGATCCTTCAGCGTGGCCAAATCAATATCGCTCATTTCCATATCGGCAATGAGAATCATCGTAAAGAGATCCTGCATAATGGTTTGGCTGATATCTAAAATATTTATGTTATGAGTTGAGAGAATTTGCGCCACCGCAGCAATAATCCCAACCCGGTCCTGCCCCAGTACACTGACGATCACACGATTTTTACGAGGTTTATTACTTGTAGACATTTTATCGCTCCTTTGCCAAAGTAAAACTTTTGATGTATTCTACTTCTGCGGAAAATTCCCTGCTTCCCCCGTGAAATCCTTGTACACCTTTAATTCTTATACATAATTTCTCCACATTTTGGGCAGGGATTAAAAATATTTGTATTGAATGAATAAATTAAACCATAAAATAAAAAGGCAGAACTTTTGAAAGGGGTAATTGCGATTAATAATATTGCCTTTTTCTTGATCCCCAAAAAAGAAGTTGTCTACCTACCCTTAAATTGTACCATGCGCCAAGCCATTGAGCGTATGGAGTATCACGGTTATTCTGCCATTCCCTTGGTTGACGGCAACGGTAAGTATGCAGGAACTTTAACAGAAGGCGATTTATTATGGAAGATGAAAAACACACCGGGCCTGACTTTTGCCGATACGGAAAAAATTCCCCTCACGGAAATCCCCAGGCGTACGCAAAATGAGCCTGTCCGCATTGACGCCACCATTGAAAGCCTCTTAAATCTGGCAGTGACACAAAATTTTGTGCCCGTGGTGGATGACCACGGTACCTTTATCGGCATTGTCCGCCGCCGGGAAATTATTCTTTATTTTGCCCAACAAGCTGCCCGGATGAAATCATCACAAGCAAAATAGCTTTTTAATCGGGCAACAACACTTCCGGAAAGTCGTTGGCAGGATTATTGACCTTCCTGCTGACGCGTGTTACAGTCATTTTTTCCGCCGGGTACGGTTTTAATAAAGGCAACAAGACAACAGGATCATTAATTTGCGGATCCAACCAAATTTCCTCCGCTTCCCGGGAAAGAATCACAGGCATCCGCCCATGAAGCTTTTTTACCAATTCATTGGCACTTGTGGTAATAATGCAAAAACTTTCTATCTGCTCCCCCGTAGGGGACTGCCAGCTTTCCCATAAACCGGCAAAGGCAAACAATTCAGCGTTTTTTAACGTATAACGATAGGGAATTTTCTCCTGTCCTTTTTTTTCCCATTCGTAAAAACCGTCCGCCGGAATTAAACAGCGTTTATGTCTTAAATTATAGCGGAAGCTTTTCTTCTCCGCCAATGTTTCCGCCCGGGCGTTAATCATTTTATTGCCAATGGCTTTATCCTTCGCCCAAAAAGGAATAAACCCCCAGTATAACATTTTTAATTCCTTACCGGGCACAATGGCCGGTACAATTTGTGTGGGGGCAATATTGTAACGCGGCTTTAATCCCGCAGCGCGTATCCCAAAACGTAAAATTAAATCTTCCCAATTAATTAAAGTAAAGCGGCCGCACATTTTTTTCGCCTCCAGTGTGCCTAAGATTTTAATCTAAAATGAATGTTACCATAAGTTTCAAACAAAAGCGCGATTAATCCTGCAGCCTTCTACCAAAAATATAACCGGAGGTGAACGCTTCATGGCCAAAAGCTCTACCACCAGTTGGGCAGTGGCCGGTACCGGGGCTGTGGTCACCGGTATTGGTCGCCTAGTCGGCGGGAGAGTGGGTGCCTGGATCTCCGGTTTTGGTCTAGCTCATATTGTCCTAGGTTTATTGGACATGGCTAGACCGACGGTGAGGAAAAATTCGTAGTTCACCTTTCCCCCGATTTTTGGGGAAAAACAATTAAGCCGACAGCTCAAGCAAAATTAGCTGTCGGCTTTAATTATGCTAAACCTTTAAAATAACTCGGCTTCTTTTAATTCCTCCAGGGTAATATTCCAGACTTGATCTGTAGCAGTTTTTTCTGTGCTAAAGAATTCAGGCAGTTTTTTATCTTCATCGGTAAATCCTGCTGCTTCGTTAAATTTTTTCTCCAAAAGCAGTGTCTGAACACCGATATCTAGGACTTTATCCATATCCCACTCACCGCCGAAAACTCCAGCAAACATTTCCGGGAAAAGCTCGGGATTTAAAGCTTTGGTGACACAGAACATACAGCCAACATTATCGGCAACGGCACTTCCCACCTGCAACTCTTTTACAAGTTGTACCTTTCCTTCCTTGGCGGCATGATCCAGGTCGGGAATAACAATGGTATTTCCTGTGGTATGGTCTGCTCCCATGTTAGAAACACTGTAAGTTACACCTTGGCCCTTCATGGTACGGGGATCATAGGCGGGGATGGCCTGACCTTTAACGGTAGGTACGCGCTTGGCCCCAAGGTATTCGCAGACTGCCGCTGTACCATTACCAAGGGCATTACCAAATTCTGTTCCTTTAAACATCTCGTCTAGCAGGGCCAAAACGCCTTCCTTATCTCCCCAGGCAATTTTGCCGTTTTCCATGCAAACTGCCAGGGCATCACCAATATCGATGGTGTCTATGCCGAAATCATCAAGCAGGCGGTCAACTTTGGCAATAAAATCTAAATCATAAATATCACAGTTGGGACCACAAAGGGCAATGGTTTCATATTCCAAACCGCCGGTAAGGAAATTGCCATCGCTGTCATTGTAAATGTTTGCGCATTTTACCAGGCAGCCGGGCTGGCAAGGCTGTCCTGTTTTGCCGCCGCGTTCTTCATTGATCTTATGCAGTGCTTCCACACCGACTTTTTCAATATCTTCTTTGGCGGCAAGCTCACCGCTAAAGTTGCGAACAGGCAGGATATTAATGGCAGCATTGGGCTCCAAAATCCCATGGGTACCAGCCGCATTTAAACCTTTAGTTTCAGGGTCATTTAAAACGGCGGTGACAAATTTCTTGTTTGCCCGATCGAATCTTTCCTTATCCACATAGGGAACCTGATATCGATTTGCCGCCGCTTCCACAACGATGCCTTTAATCTGCTTTGTCCCTAGCACAGCTCCTAAACCGCCGCGGCCGGCTGCACGGGTGGGATATCCGGTTTGACCGTCGGAAACCATAATGGAAGCTACTTTATATTTTCTTTCTCCGGCTACACCTAAAGCGGCCACGCCAATTTTCTTTCCATAAAGTTCGTACATTTTTTCTATAAAATCGTAGGTTCCTAAGCCCAGATAATCGTCGGCAGGCAGCAGTTCTACATTACCTTCTTTATTTACCAAAACATAGTACCAGGAATCATCAGCCGGCAGATCTTCAAAGATAATCATTTTTATGCCGTGCTGATTAAGGTACAATCCCAGGTTCCCCCCGACATTAGATTCCTTAATGGTACCGGTAAGCGGGCTTTTCGCACCAAAGGAAACTCGATTTGCCGTTGACAAGGGTGTACCACCAAAAATACCTGTACAGACAACCAGCTTGTTCTCTGCACTCAAAGGATCACATTTGGGATTTACTTCATCGTTAAGAAATTTTGCTACAAGACCGCGATTACCAAAAAATTTGTACTCATCCTTAAATTTTTCTGCAACTACTGTTCTCTCTCTCGTGTTGATGCGGAAAACTTTCGCCATTTTCATCTCCTCCGTTTCATACTTTTCTTT
>JAAYMK010000093.1 GCA_012521405.1 Bacillota bacterium | reverse complement strand
CGCATGCACCGGAATTAAAGAAGCAAATCTATAAAGGGATCTGGAGCTTATTACTGAACTAAAACAAGCGGTCCAGCAGGAATTAAGACGTGTACAACAAAGAAAATTGACAGGCATGGAGAATTTCAACAATGTGCCGCTTTTCAAAGGCGACAGCAACCTTACTAGATCAGCTTTGAGAAAGTTAAATGAACGTTGTTTCGTGTAAATGATGTGGGGTTCAATAAAACCTAAAGTGTCTTGACACTATCACAGGAAAATGATTGATTGACAAACATATTCATTTACGATATTGTTGAATATGGAGAATATACTTAATATTTTAACATATTAATGATTTCTTAAAAATGAGAAAGAAGGGAGGGGGTACGGGGAAAATTCGCAAGGCTGGCTTTCCTGTGAAAAGAAATTAAAGAATTGGGGGGTAAAGTAAGTGACGAAAAAAACATGTTTTTATCTGTTTTTGGTTACCTGCTTGTCACTGGCACTGATACTGGCCGGCTGCGGAGGTAATGCAACTAACGCCCCACAAAACAACGCTGCAAACAACAACGCTGCAAATAATAACGCCGGTGGTGCTTCACTGCCTGAAAAAAATGAAATTGTGATCGGCGGCGCAAGATCTCTGAGCGGTCCTCTTGCCATTCAGGACGAATCATGTTTTGGCCCCATTTATCGTTTGTGGGTCGACGAAGTCAACGAACGCGGCGGAATTTATGTAGAAGAATACGGGAAAAAACTGCCTGTAAGATTAAACCTTTATGACGATACCTCAGACATGAACACCATGATTAACCTCCTGAAAAAATCAATGGTTGAAGATAAAGTTGATTTCATCCTTGCTCCCATCAGCACAGCTTTCCTACAAGCGGCGGCACCCATCGCCAACGATCATGGTTACCTAATGATTGGAGCTGAAGGCGGAGCAAAAGAATTAGAACCTTTAATGGCATCTCTGCCCTATTTCTTCTCTCTTTTAAACTATGCAACACACCAGGTAGATCCGCTGGTAGAAATGTTGGCTGAAAACGGCATTGAATCAGCAGCCATTATTTTCATTGCCGACCAGCACGGTATTGAGTATTCCGGCGATCTAGTACCTAAATTGGAAATGGCCGGTATTGATGTAGTCTTTAGTAAGAGCATTCCTTTAGGCATTCAAGACGTCTCCGCCCTTATCGAAGAAGCAAAGGCGAAAAATGTCCAAGCATTACTTTGCTGTGCTTATCCTGATGAGAACTTTAAAGTTTTCCAACAATGTATGGAATCCGACTACAACCCCGACGTCCTTCTCTTTGGCCCCGGAATCTGTCTGGAAGTATTCTATGAGATTTACGGGGAAGCAGCAGAGGGCGTAATGGGTTGGGGTGCATGGAACGAGAAAAGCTCACCTGAAATGGCCGATTTGGCAAAGCGCCTCACCGAGCATCAAGGCAGAAGAAATGTGGACTGGTGGGGAGGTGCCATCTATTATTCCGGATTACAAATACTGGAACAAGCTATCGAAAGAGCCGGCACCCTCGACAATGCCGTTATCAAAGATATTATTGCTACAGAAAAATTTGACACTGTCATGGGTGAAGTCTGGTTTGAAAAAGGCGGTGTTCCGGCAGAATGTTATCCGGGACAAGTCGGACAGTGGCAAAACGGAATCTTTGAGGTTGTGGCACCTTCCGAAAAAGCAACTGCCAAACCTTTGATTCCTAAACCCGCATGGAAATAAAGCTAAGTTTACCAAACTGACAATAAGCAGGCTGCCATGTAAGGCTGAACAGCAGCAACCCATGATGCCAATGCGATTCAGCAGGCAGCCTGCTCTTTTCTAAACTGAACAACAGGAGTTGACCAAATGATTGCCATCATCAATACATTAATTAACGGTTTACTTCTCGGAGGGATTTATGCCGTCACCGCGGTGGGTTTAAGTTTACAGTACGGTGTGGCGCGTATTTTAAATATTGGCCACGGTGAATATATTATGGTCGGCGCTTTTATCACCTGGATGCTGCATACGACCACCGGCATAAATCCATTGCTTTGTTTGGTTGTAGTAGGGCCTGTTTTATTTGTGATCGGCTACTTGGTTCAGCGCTTTCTTTTCAAAACTTTAAAAGACAGATCACCTTCCCCTGCAGCCTTTGAAGGCAGTTCTATGCTGCTGGCTTTTGGTACTTTATTTATCATCCAAAGCCTTGCTATTTTTATCTGGGGCAGAAATGTGGAAGGTTATTCTTATATGGCCTATTCCGTGTATCTAGGTCCTCTTCGCTTTTCAGCCAACCGCCTGGTCATCCTGATTTTTGCCATCTTAATCTGCATCCTTTTTTATTTGTTTTTAGCGCATACTCGTATTGGCAAAGCAATTCGAGCCTCCTCCCAGGACCCTGAAGCTGCCAGCTTAATGGGTGTAAAAATTAACCGTATGCTGGCAATTTGCTTTGCTTTGGGTGCCATGATGGCAGGTTTTGCCGGCATGCTAATCAGCCTGGCTTATCCCATCAATACAACCATGGGGATGCAGTACACAATTATTGCTATCATTGTGGTAGTCCTAGGCGGACTCGGCAGTATCTTAGGCAGTTTGATCGGTGGTTTTCTTTTAGGTATTTTCGGAGCCATTGTCAGCAATTTTGAGCCCGGATTAACTCTGGCAGCCTATTACCTTCTCTTTATGGTTCTGCTTCTAGTTAAACCATCGGGCATCTTTGGGAGGTAGTAGCAGATGAAAGCAGAAAATGTAAGCAAGCGATACCTAACGCCCGTCATTCTGATTTTGCTTCTGGCGCTGTTAATTGCCCTACCTTGGTTCACCAGGCCTTACATGGTAGTGCTGCTGAAAACCATCTTAATGTTCACTATCCTTTCATTAAGCTGGGCTCTTTTTTCCGGCACCACCGGTTACACATCTTTGGCCACGGCAGCATTTTATGGGGTAGGTTTATATACGGCAGCAAAACTTGGCAATGTGCTCCCGGTCCCCCTTATGGTACTTTGCGGCGGTTTGTTTAGTTTTATCCTGGCCGCTGCCATCGGTGCCATCACCCTGAGGCTCAAGGGAATCTATTTTGCCATCTTTACTTTAAGTACGGTGGAATTAATTAAAAACGTCATGCACTGGTATGAAATTAATGTGGCAGGGGTACGGGGACACCGCATTCTCCATGTCAGTGATGCTACCGTCTTTTACTATTTACTGGGCATTACAGTGCTTTTGCTCCTGGTCACATACTTGATAAAACGCTCCAAGTACGGCCTGGCGCTCTCCAGCATTGGTAGCTGTGAAGAAGCGGCAGCCCATATCGGTGTTAATGTTATCACGCTAAAAGTATTTACCTTTGCCTTAAGCTCCTTTTTTGTCGGCCTTGCCGGCGCCATTATGGCAACAAGTATTAATTACATCGATGCCTACATTGCCTTTGACCTAAACTATTCCTTTTTCCCCACACTCATGGCCATCTTCGGTGGCATGGGAAATCTTTTCGGTCCCGTCATCGGCGCCGTTGTTTTTTCCTATCTAAGAGAAATCCTGATTACCAGATTCCCCTACGCCTACATGTTTATCTTCGGCTTGGTCATGGTGTTGACCATCCTCTACCTGCCCAATGGACTCGTCGGTTTGTACCAAACCATTAGGCTTAAACTGAAACAAGCCAATAACAAAAAAGAAAAGACTTTAGGAGGCAAACATGCAAGTACTTCAAGTTGAAGGTTTAACAAAAAACTTTGGCGGTTTGCGGGCGGTAGACGGTGTTGATCTTACGGTAGAAAGCGGCGAGATTCTCGGCTTAATCGGACCGAACGGAGCAGGTAAAACTACATTATTCAATTTGATTTCCGGCACCATTAAACCCAGCGCCGGGAAGGTAACTTTTCTGGGGGAAAATATTTTTGGCTTAAAACCTTACACAATTTGCCGTAAAGGTTTAGTAAGGACATTCCAGTCTTGCAAAATATTTCCCGAACTGACTGTATTCCAAAATGTCATATTAGGAGCCTTTTTCGGCACCTCCGAAAAAAAATCCTGGGAGCAGGCTGCCTTACAAACACGGGAAATTCTTGAATTTGTTGGCTTGGCGCATTTAAGTGATGTCCCGGCGGCAAACCTGACTCTTTTGGATCAAAAACAAGTGGAAGTGGCCCGTGCCCTGGCAACCCAACCAAAACTACTGATGCTTGATGAAATGATGGCCGGTTTGAATCCGGCAGAAGTGGAAGCAGCAATGACGCTTGTGCAAAAAATTCGTGATCAAGGCATTACCATTATTATGATTGAGCACGTAATGAAAGCAATTATGAATATCTGCGGACGTATTGTCGTTTTGGACCATGGGAAAAAGGTTGCTGAAGGATCTCCAAAAGAAATTTCCACAAACAAAAAAGTTATTGAGATTTATCTAGGGGAGTGATACGTGCTCATGTTGGAAGTTAAAAATTTAAATGTCTTTTATGGAAATGTCCAAGTGTTGTGGGACGTTTCCTTAGATGTAAAAGAAGGAGAAATAGTTGTCCTGGTAGGGGCAAACGGGGCAGGTAAAACTACGCTTCTCAACACTATCACCGGTATAATCCAGCCGGCCTCGGGCAGTGTTACTTTCCTGGGAAAAGATATAACCGGTCTTCCACCCAATGAAATTGTAGAAATGGGCATTTCTTATCTACCTGAAGGGGGAAGACTGTTCCCCGATATGTCCATCCAAGAAAACCTGGAAATGGGGAGTTTTCTCAAAAAATCATGGAAAGTTAGGAAAGAAAGACAAGAAAAAGTTTTTACGTTTTTCCCCCGCTTACAGGAAAGAAGAAAACAATTGGCCAAAACATTGAGTGGTGGCGAGCGGCAAATGCTGGCTATGGGCCGCTGCCTCATGAGCGGACCGAAACTATGCTTTTTTGACGAATTATCTTACGGTCTTGCCCCTAAATTGGTGAAAGAATCCTTTCAAATGTTGCAGATGCTGCGCGATAACGGGCTCACCATTTTCCTCATCGAACAAAACGTTAATCAGAGTCTGGAAATTGCCGATCGCGCTTATGTGTTAGAAAACGGCAGAATTGTCTCACACGGTACCAGTGAAGAACTGAAACAAAGCGATCATGTGAGAAAAGCCTATCTTGGCATCTAAGACAAGGGCCTGGCCGCCTGGGGTAAGGTTACCCGCTCCGGTCAGGCCCTTTGCAATGTTCACGCCCTTTTGTTATGATACAAATTAGAAATAAAAGGGAGGTTGTTACTGTGGCCAATAAAATCAGATGGCTGGGACATGCAGCCTTTGAAATTACCACCGCCCAAGGGTGCAGAATCCTGATTGACCCCTGGCTGACCGGCAACCCCTCCTGTCCGGTTAAGGCAGCCGATGTGGCCGGTGCCGATTTAATTTTGATCACGCATGATCACCACGATCATTATGGCAGTGATCTGCCGGAGCTGGTAAAGGCAAACAGCATCGTTGTAGGGCAACCTGAAGTTGTGGCCCAGGTAAAGCAGGACGGTATAGCAGCAGAAAACGTCATTAACAGCGGTAGCGGCATGAATATCGGCGGCACCGTAACCGTCAGGGATGTTAAAGTCACCATGACCCAAGCCGTCCATTCCAGTGCTGCCGGCACCCCCTGCGGCTTTATTGTTACCCTTGAAGACGGTACAGTGATTTACCATGCCGGGGACACCGGAATCTTTGCCTCCATGAAGCTTTTTGGCGAGCTTTATGAGCTTGATGTGGCACTATTGCCCATTGGCAGCGCTTTTGTCATGGATCCGCTACAAGCCGCCAAAGCCTTGCAGCTTTTACAACCCAAAATTGCCATCCCCATGCATTACAAAACCTTTGCCGCTTTAGAACAAAGCCCCGATTCATTCCTTGCCCTTGCTCAAGAAAAGGCACCTGCCGTGGAAATCAGGGTGCTACAGCCGGGAGAAACAACAAATATCGGTTAACAATGCCGGAGCTGCGTTAAAAAATGTACGCAGCTCTTTTATTATTTACATTCTTATGTCTAGATTTTGTCCCTTCACTTAACTTGACAAAAGGAGAAAACTTACCAAAACAGGCAAAAAAAAATGTATAATAAACTTAGCCTTTTCCCACAGCCAAATTCTTTTCTGCCAGAGCAGGAATGTCTCAAACCTATGTTGTATTACTTTTATCAGGTTTACCTAAAAATTACTTTTTCTTTAAATAATCTATTTCGACGTATTAATTAACTGGGAAAAAAATTAATAGAAGTGAGGGTATTATGCAAAAAGAAACAATTATTAAGGTTATTGAAGATTTTGTTCTTACCTCTGAACAGAACTCTTATCAAGGCCAGTATCGCTTTTACGACCGTCCTTTAGT
>JAAYMK010000092.1 GCA_012521405.1 Bacillota bacterium | reverse complement strand
TCAAAGTTTATTCTATGGCATACAATCTTTTCTAGGCCTTTATGTGCAGGCTTTTAGGGATTGCGCCAATGTTAAAATCAGGCAAAAGTTTAAAGAATTCTTACTGACGGAAATTGAACTTTATGATAAGCTCTTTGAATATGGCAAAATGAAGGGCTGGTTACAAAAACCGCCTTCATACCGGGTTGACTAACATTAATCTTCCCCCTGGCTCACATGACTTTGCCGGTTGTCATATGATGGTAGAAAACGACACAGCAATTGTCGCTGGGGGGAAGAACTTTGCAGATACTGATGCTTTCCATCTTTGCAAAATGCGGTGTTTTTACCCATGTGCGGGATTTGGCGGTTTACCTGCAGAAACTGGGGTTAAATCCGGTAATAGGTTTTATTGATAATAAAAAATGTAGAAAAAAATTTGCGCTTTCTTCTGAAGACAGGACGGCAATGATAAAAACCCTGGACAATGTGCCGTTTTTTTTCTTTGCCACCGCCGGGGAGCTGAAAAAACAGCTCAAAAGGCAAAAACCAAATTTAATCCATGCCCATTCTCCCTTTGTGTTAAATTTTGGTCAAGAACTTGCCGAACAGCTGAAGGTGCCCTATGTGATTACATTGCACGGAGTTTTGGCGTGGGCAAAACGTTACCGCGCCCCCATTAATGCGGCAGATATGATTATTGCCGTGGGTACGGAAACGGCCAAATCACTGGGCAGAGCCTATCGCTATAAAAGCAAGGTGATTTTTAACGGGATAGATCTTAATTATTTTCGCCCCCCGCTGCAAAGGGATTTTACCGGTCCTTTACGGGTGCTTTGGTTGGGCAGGGTAAGCGGTAAAGCCGCTTTAGGCGTGGAATGTTTGTCGGAGGCTGTAGGCAGGTTGCGCCGGGAAGGGATTGCCGTGGAAGCAAAGGCCATTGGCAATGTGGGCGGCGCTAAAATTACCAATTTAGAATATTGCGGCTGGGTGCATGACCTTTTGCCTGCTTTACAGTGGGGGCAGGTAGCATTTGCCCGCGGCCGGGCTTTACGTGAAGCCATGGCATGCGGAAATGCCGGTTTTTTGCTTGCTCAAGGGTACGGCGGTCCGGTAACGGCAGAGCTTTTCGGCGGGAAGCAGTTGCCGCTATTAAGCGGGGAAAGAAAGCACGGGGCGGAAAAATTAAATCCTGTGCGTATTGCGGAAGATTTAAAAAAACTCCACTATAACCGGCATCTGCTTGCGGAAAAATGTTTGGAAGCACGGCAAATCGCAAAAAAGCATTTTGATGTGGAAAAGATGGTAAAGGAAACCCTGTTCGTTTATGAGGAAGCTGTAAAGCGTAAGCGGAAAAAACTAAATAAAGAAAATTTTTTAGCGTGTAAATAGTTTCACATGGACAAAAGTACCTGCTGACCCCGCAGGTATTTTTTTGTGTTGCAGTAAAAAAGACAGTTTTTCAATTTATTGATAGGAAAATGCAAAAAATTGTGGAAAGAAATATATAAACTTGGAGGTGTACCATGCTGAAAAAAATTGTCATTGCCATTTTAGCGGTAGTGTTTTTTTATGTTTATCATCAACTGTTTAGTAAGGTTGCCGGCATTTTTAATATTTTTGTTAGGCCTTGGGAAACATTTTTGGCTACAGTTTCCTTTTACCTGATGCTGGTGGTAGTTACTGCGGGCACAGTTTATTTAGTTGTGAAAATACTTGAATCCGAGGGATAATTTGGCGCAGAGGAGGGAAATAAATGATTTTATCAGGCCGGGAAATTAAAAGAAAAATTGGCAAAGAAATTATCATTGAACCGTTTGATGAAAGCTTAATTAACCCTAATAGCTATAATTTACGTTTGCATAATGAACTTTTAGTTTATGAAGAAGAAGTTTTGGATATGAAAAAACCTAATAAAACGCGGCGCCTGATTATTCCTGAAGAAGGTTTGGTACTAGAGCCCGGCAGGCTGTACCTGGGCAGGACTTTGGAATACACAAAAACAGATAAATATGTGCCCATGCTGGAGGGCAGGTCATCCATCGGCCGCCTGGGACTTTTTATTCATGTGACGGCAGGTTTTGGGGATGTAGGATTTAGTGGCTATTGGACATTGGAGATCTTTTGTATTCAGCCCATTCGCGTCTATCCCTTTGTGGAAATCTGCCAAATTTATTATCATACCATTGAAGGCGATTATGACAAATATTCCAGTAGCAAATATAATCACAATAAAGGAATCCAGCCTAGTCTTTTATATATGGATTTTTTAAAAAAATAAAGTTCCACCTGCATTTCTAATGTAATTCTAATCTTTTTCAAAAATTTTTCCAAACTATTGTAGTTATAATAAGGGCAAAAGTATAGGGGGTAGAACGATGGCCACATTAGAACAGGTGGAAAAATTAAGAGAAAAAGCCAATGTCACTTATGATGAGGCAAAGCAAGCCCTTGATGCCTGTGACGGTGATCTGCTGGATGCCATTATTTACTTGGAGCGCCAGGGCAAAATTAAACCACCGCCGGGCGGGGGGTACTACAATTCACAAAGCCAGGAGACGGCACAGGAAACCACTGAAAAAACAGATAGTAAGCAGCAGCAAAACGGGGAAACATTTACCAGTCTCTTGCGCAAGTTTTTAAAATGGGTTGGGCGTTTAATTGTTAAAGGCAATCAAAACACCTTTGAAGTGAGACATAATGGGAAAGTTGTCATTGCCGTTCCCGTTACCATTTTAGTTGTCCTTTTACTCCTTGCTTTTTGGGCGGTTGTCCCGCTTTTAATCATTGGACTCTTTTTAAACTGCCGTTATGTTTTCAGGGGTCCCGACATTGAAAAAAGCGGTGTTAATGAAGTATTGGGCAATGCCGCCGATGCAGCGGAAAACTTGAAAAAAGATATCTTTGAAGATTAGGTGGCAAAAATGAAGGAAAAGATTTTAATCATAGAAGATGAAGAAAAACTAGCCCGTTTTTTGGAAATGGAGCTGCTTTATGAAGGGTATCAAGTGGAAAAAGCCTTTGACGGAAGAACCGGTTTGGAGCTGGCGCAAAGCGGCCGCTTTGATTTAATTATTCTAGATATTATGTTGCCTGGTATAAACGGTATGGAAGTACTACGGCGCTTGCGCCGTAGTACTTCCATACCGGTGATTATGCTGACGGCCCGGGACACCATCGTGGATAAAGTGGCCGGACTGGACAGCGGTGCCGATGATTATATGACTAAACCCTTTGAAATTGAGGAGCTTTTAGCCCGGATCCGGACGGCTTTGCGGAAAACAAGAGCAATGCAGCAAACTAAAATTCTTACAGCCGGCCCCTTAGCCATGGATATAAAGGCTTATACCGTGCGTGTGCAGCAGCAGCCCGTTGAGCTGACAAAACGTGAATTTAGTTTGCTGCAGTATATGCTGGAAAATAAAGGTATTGTGCTTTCGCGGGAGAAGTTGCTTGAGCATGTTTGGGGTTACGATTATGCCGGCGATACCAATGTGGTGGATGTATATATCCGTTACCTGCGCAGCAAAATAGATGAAGTTTTCGGCCTGAAGTTGATTCATACAGTGCGCGGGGTGGGGTATGTGATTAAAGATGAGTGACGAGAAAAAGCTCAATTCCTCCATTGTTTTTCGCCTAAACACCTGGCATTTATCACGGGTGTTTTTAAGTTTTTTTTGGCTTAATCTTTTAATTATTATTTTGTTTTTGGGTGTTGTCGTTATGCGCGCCGAAACCTACGCGGTAGAGATGGTGCAAACGGCAGGAATTGAGGAAAACAGCAGCGAAGAAGTACCGCAGGGAATCGGACTGCCAAAGGTTTTGCAGTATTTTTATCCGGAAAAACTGCGCACTTCCCTGAGGCAGGTTGTTTGGGACGGTTTTATTCCCGGTAGAAAGCTTACTCATTGGGAACAACTGGCCAGTATTAAGTACCGGGTTTGGGTAGAGCTAGGGGAAAACAATGCGTATGCTTATATTGATTATCCGCTGGGCGAATTATTGCTGTTTCTTTTTCCTCTGATGGCAGTTTTACTGGCCTTTGAATTTTTATTTTTACTTGATAGCATTGGCAAAGGTGCCAGAGCCATAAGGCGGGCACTGCAGCCCATTGCCGAATTAACCCAGACGGCAAGAAAGATTAATACCCGCAAAAATATTTTATCTGATCCCGGTTTGCGGGCTTTAACAGGAACTATTGATAATATTGATGCAGCGGAGCTGGACAAAAGGATTTCCGTCAGTTCCACACAAAAAGAATTAAAGGAATTAGCCGCTGCCATTAACGGCCTTTTAGAACGGGTGCATAATGCTTATCGCTCACAAATTCGTTTCGTTTCCGATGCCTCCCATGAATTGCGTACACCCATTGCCGTGATCCAAGGTTATGCCAATCTGCTGGATCGCTGGGGTAAGCATGATCCGGAAGCGCTCCAGGAATCCATTGACGCCATCAAAAGTGAAGCAGAATATATGAAAAGTTTGGTGGAACAGCTACTTTTTCTGGCCAGAGGGGATAATGATTCTTTACAGTTAAGTCTGGAGCGGGTTAATTTAAGTGAACTGGCCGCTGAAGTTGTGCGGGAAGCTGCCATGATTGACCCTCAGCATGAATTTCAAACGTATACAGACCATGATATTTACACCGTTGGCGATGTACAGCTCATTAAACAAGCTGTGCGGATTTTAGTGGACAACAGTATTAAATATACACCACCCGGTGGTACCATTACCGTTAAGACAGGCAGCGATAAAGGCTATGCTCAAGTGGTGGTGCAGGATACAGGCATCGGCATAGGCCCTGAGGATGTGCCGCTGGTTTTTGAGCGCTTTTACCGTTCGGATGATTCCCGGGCACGCAAAACAGGCGGTGCCGGCCTGGGGCTTTCCATTGCCAAGTGGATAATTGACCGGCATAAGGGTTATGTGGAAATTTTAAGTCGTAAAGATATCGGTACAAGGATAACGGTGTCTTTTCCGCAATATGAAATAGAGCAATCTGTGACGCCCGATCTTAAGGAGGAAGAAAATGAAGATTAAAGCACAGCACTTTTTTTGTTCCTGGAGCGGGGGCAAAGACTCCTGTTTGGCGCTGTATTATGCACTGCAGCAGGGCGGCAAGGCCCGGCGGCTTTTGACCATGGTGGAAAATGAAGAGCGTTCCAAATCACACCGATTGCCGGTGGAGCTTTTGCAGAAACAAGCGGAACTTTTGCAAATTCCTTTAACCACCTGTGTCGCCTCCTGGGAGGAGTATGAAGAGAAGTTTTTGGCCACCATTAAAAAGTTTAAAGCGGAAGGCATTAACTATGGAGTTTTTGGCGATATTGATATCCCCGGTCACTTAAAATGGG
>JAAYMK010000091.1 GCA_012521405.1 Bacillota bacterium | reverse complement strand
CGTACGCCCCCAGATTGGCAAAAATAATTCCTTCCGAATAGACTTCCCGGACCACGCTAAAGGTGCGCCTATAAGCGGGATTTTCCAGCGCAGCCATCTGCGACCCTACAGCCAGGGCAAAGCCGCACTCCTTTGCCACTTCAGCCAAACAGCGGTTAATCGTCTCAGCCTCTTCTACCCCACCGGTAATGGCATTGAGCAAAAAAGGCTGTGGGAGTGGGATACCGGCAACTGTTGTGGAAAGATCTATGGCAGAAAAAGCTGTTTCCGGCAGGCAATTATGAATAAGCTCCACATCGCTGAAATCTGCCGAAACCAAATGGGCTCTGACAGCTTCTTGAAGGTGCGCCAATTTTCTTTCCTGCCGGGACATATTGCTTTACTCCTTGGTTTCAATTTCTTCAAATAAATCGCCGAAAACATCGCCCAGGGTCAGACCGGTGCCGCTTGTGGTTTCTTTTTGTACTTTAGGCTGCGGTTCGCGCTTTGGCCGCGGATTGGCTTCACGCATACTTAAACTGATGCGTTTGGCTTCCGGGTTCAAATCAAGGATTTTTACTTTTACTACATCACCCTGCTGTACAACATCCGTTGTTTGCTTGACGTGATAATTGGCCAGCTGCGAAATATGCACAAGTCCTTCCACACCGGGGATTAACTCTACAAAAGCACCGAAATCCACTGTGCGGGTAACTTTTCCTTCCACAATATCTCCCGGTGCAAACTTATTTTCAACCTGTGTCCAAGGATCAGGTTGAGCTTGGCGCAAAGAAAGACCAATACGTTCGCGTTCCGGAATAACCTCCGTTACTTTGACTTCAATTTCATCCCCTACGTTTAAAACATCACTGGGGCTGTCAATACGCTGCCAAGAAATTTCCGAAATGTGGACCAAACCGTCAATACCGCCCACATCAACAAAGGCGCCGAAATTGGTTAAACGTTTTACCGTACCACGGATAATTTGGCCCGGCTGCAAAGAATGCAAGACTTCTTGTTTTCTGGCTTCCGCTTCTTCCTCCAGTACTTGTTTGCGTGAGAGGATGATTTTTTCCCTTTCCTTACGCATTTCAATAATTTTGAAGGATACTTCCTGGCCCAAAAACTCGCTAAAATCGGGGATATAACGAATATCTACCAGGGAACCGGGCATAAAGCCGTCATATCCGGCACCTAAATCAATAACCATACCGGCTTGCACAGTTTCTTTGACCTTGCCGGTTAAAACGGTACCGTTTTTAAAAGCATCCTCCAATTCTTCCCAACGTTGTTTACGCTCTAAAGCCCTACGGGACAAAATTACTTTATCTTCTTTTTTGTCAATTCTTTTAATGCTTACCTCCAGCTCCTGTCCCGCTGTGAGCACATCGGAAAGTGTTTGCTCGGCAGATAATATAACTTCCTGGCGCGGGAGGATTCCCTCGCTCTTATATCCGATATCAATCAGTGCCTCCTCTTCAGACACTTGCACTACCGTGCCTTTGACAATATCCCCCACGGAGAATTCGGGTAAAGCCGTTGCTAAGGAAACCTCTCCCTCTGCCGTCTCTTTTTCTGCCTCTTCTGTTTGCGGTTCTTCCACAGGAGTATGCTCCTCTACAGTCTCCTCCGGAGTCTGCTCTTCAGGTGCTTGCTCCTCTGGTGCTTGTTCCGCTTCAAGTGTTACATCTTTTTTGTTTTCTTCCATCTTGCCAATAACCTCCTTTATCAACCAGTCGGGTGTTGAAGCACCGGCAGTAACCCCGACTGTCCTCACCCCTTGCAGTTGCGCCAAATCCAAGTCCTTTGCTGATTCAACTAGGATAGTTTTAGTTCCCACGGACCGGCAAATTTCCGCCAGTTTGCGCGTGTTATTGCTGGTTTTGGAACCAATAACTATCATGACATCAGCAACCTTGGCCAGCTCCCGGGCAGCTTCCTGCCGCAGAGCCGTCGCTTTACAAATGGTATTATATATATTAACTACCGGTACTATCTCTTTTAGCTTCTCCACAATGGCTTCCAGAATACTTAAGCGCTGCGTTGTCTGTGCCACTACGGCCACAGGTTTAGTCTTGTCTAAAACAAGCGTCTCAAGCTCTTTGGGATCCTGGAGAACAAAAGGTTTATCGTGTCCCCAGCCGAGAACACCCTGAATTTCCGGATGCTGCCGGTTGCCCACAATGATTACCTGTTGGCCTTCTGCAATGAGCCGGGCAACCAAGGTCTGTAATTTTTGTACATATACACAGGTAGCATTAATTACTTGCAAATCTTTTGCTTCTGCTTCCTGAAAAACCTCCGGCCTCTCACCGTGCGTGCGCACCAAAACAGTTGCCCCGGAAGGCACTTCCTTGAGGCTATCCACAAAAATAACTCCGTGCTGTTTTAATTTCTCCAACAGGCTTTCATTATGGACCAGCGGCCCCAAGGCATATACAGGACCGGAAGCGGCTTTTGCCGCTTTTGCCAAAGCTATATCTACGGCGCGTTTTACGCCTCCGCAAAAGCCTGCATAATCGGCTAAAATAACTTGCAAAAAATTCACCTCTAACTATTTTTGCTCTAGTTGCTGCCTGATGGCGGCCATAATTTGTTTTGCGATTTCTTCATACTGCTCATTTTTCAGCTTAACATCATAGTATTCAGTAAAGACCAAAGGTTTACCAATGCGAATACGTAGCGGTCGAAATAATTGATAAGGGCCAATAATACCTACCGGTATCACCGGCGCTTTGCTTTTAGCGGCAATATAGCCCACACCGGGTTGTGGCGGTAAAAGTTTACCGGTCCGGCTGCGCGTACCCTCGGGAAAAATTAATAATACGCCGCCTTGAGCCAAAGTAGTTAAGGCAGTTTTCAGTGCACGCCTGTCTGCCGCACCACGTTTGACCGGAAAAGCACCCAGTGCTTTTAAAATTTTGCCCACTAGCGGTATTTTCAATAACTCTTCTTTGGCCATAAATTTAACTTTGCGCTTGGGTACGGCACCCACAGAGGGTGGATCCCACCAGGAAAAATGATTGGCACAAAGTATATAGGCTCCTTCTGGAGGGAGATTCTCCCGGCCTTGGACATCCCAGCGGAAAAAAAAAGTAAAAATAAAAATTAAAAGTGCACGTGCAAACCAATAAAACAAAACTCCCCCTCCTATACAAGAACAACTTTATCAATAATGGTTTCTACAACCTGTTCAATTGTCATCTCCGTAGTATCGATAATAACGGCATCCCTAGCCGCCCGCAGCGGAGAGTGTTCCCGTTCTGTATCAATTTTATCGCGGGCAGCTATTTCTTCAAGGACCTGCTCATAGCTGACTGTTTTTCCTGCAGCCAGTAATTCTGCCTGCCGCCGTTTAGCTCTTTCCTCCAGGGAAGCAGTGAGAAAAAATTTGTATTCCGCATCCGGCATCACATGCGTACCAATATCACGACCATCCATAACCACACCGCCACGGCGGCTAAGTTCCCTTTGTTTTTGGACCATGATGCTCCGCACTTCCGGATAAAGAGCCACCAAAGAAACATGACGGTTGATTAACGGATCGCGTATAGCCGCTGTCACATCTTCTCCATTTAGAAAAACCAAATTATTACCCTTTTCATCTGTCCGGATGTCTAATTGGAGCGATAAAGTCAGGGCTTCCAAGGCTTTTTTATCATGCAGGTCAGTTCCGTTGCGCAAAGCAGCCAGGGTAACGGCACGGTACATGGCGCCCGTATCAAGATATATCAAATTTAAGCGTTTAGCCACCGCCCGTGCCACTGTGCTTTTACCGGCACCGGCCGGTCCGTCAATGGCTATCCTGGCCTTCATGGACAGCCCTCCTTCTCTACTTACATACGAAAAGCGTGCGTATGCGCACGCCTTTTTACCTGCAACTGCGCGCGACAGACAAGCAAGCACAAAAACAACACGCTAGGTGTTGTCTTCTACCAGGTCCGGTCGTAATTTTTTTGCTTCCCGCAAATAAATATGCTTTATCTCTGTCTGGCGCAGTTTCGTATTTACATGCATCAGTACGCGGATACAGCGCTGCAAGGCTCCTTTGACCTGCATCTGCTGCAGGTCCAAAAGCGGCACACTTGTCCACCCAAGCTCCCGGGCCGCTTTTGCTGGGAATGCTGCATCCAGATCCGGCGTAACCGAAAAAATTATACTGGCTATATCTTCAACCTGAACTTGGTTTACCTCAGTTATTGTCAACAAAAGTTCTTTTGCTGCCGCCAAGATGTCAGCGGCACTGTTTTGCTCCACCGTAATGGCCCCACGGATCCCTCTCACAACACTACAACCCACTTAGTTGTCCTCCCACAACTGCACTTTAACTAAAATAATAGCTTATTATCCGCAATTTGGCAAGCCTTTAGCCTAATCTCTTTCCATGGTGACATAGGAAATAACTTCCGGCACACCGTAAAAAGTAACTTCTTTGCCTGCTTGCGGCTTAATAATACCTTCAGAAACTGCTGTCACGGCTACCTGTACATTTTTTTCCGGAATTTGACCGTCAATTTCCACCGCATCACCGTCGCGCACAGGGATGCGCACCGTAGTGCTGTTTTTCCCCAATGTGGCCACTGTTTTACCGTTAACTTGCACGTTAATTTCCGTCAAATCTTTAGCCTCAACGATGCTTAATTCCACATAGCCTTCCCGTTCCACCGGCGCCAAGGTTTCTGTGGAGGCATCTGCCGGCTCATTTCCCGCCACCGGCGTTCCTTCCAGCCGGTCTACTAAACTTAAGATTTTGCGGATTTCCGGTTGTGTCAGCAGCGCCTGCGTTAAAATTAACAGCAGTAAAAGCAGTGCTGCACCTCTAAAGAGCCAGCGCTCAAAGTTTTTAGTACGTTCTTTAAACCGATGTTCAAAATCCATTGTACAGCCCTCCCTACCCAATTTTATGTCACATGTTTTAAAATTTATGCCATTTTTCTTGAAGAAGCTGTACAAAAAACACCTGTTTATATTTTTGCTGCACTGTTGCCGGCCACATATCCGGTAGAAAAAGCCGCCTGCAAGTTATACCCGCCGGTATTGCCGTCCACATCTATGATTTCACCGGCAAAATAAAGGCCTGGTAAAATTTTCGAGGCCATGGTGGCCGGGTCAATTTCCTTTGTAACTACGCCGCCGGCTGTAACGATGGCTTCTTTAAGCGGCCGGACCGCTTTGACGGTAAAAGTTAAATCGGTTAAAATTTCCTGCAGCCGCAAACGCTGTTCTTTGCTGATTTGATGTACCGGAAGTTCAGGAGGTATCCCGGATAAATTAATTACCGGTGCAATCAGCTTCTGGGGCAATAAATCATTTAAGCTATTTTTAAACTGTTTGCGAATATTTTTGGCAAAATCCCTGAGGATCCTGGCATCCAATTGTTCTGCCGTCAGGGCCGGTTTTAAATTAAGGTGCACAGAAACTTTTTGCTTTTTATTGAGTGCTTGCGCAGCATGGCGGCTGAGAGTTAAAATGATGGGCCCGCTTAAACCATAATGAGTAAAAAGCATTTCCCCAAATTCTTCTGCCACTATGCGCTTGTTCACTGCCAATTTCACAGCCACATTTTTCAATGTTAACCCGGCCAATTCCTTTACCCAGGTTTCAGCCGTTTCTAAGGGGATTAAAGCCGGCAGGATGGGAGTAATGGTATGACCCACTTTTTGCGCCAATCTATAACCATCTCCGGTGGAACCGGTGGCAGGATAAGATGCTCCGCCGGTGGCCAGCACCACGGCATCGGCCAAAATATTCCTACCGTTTGCTCTTACTCCCGCTACACGTCCGCCCTCCTGCAAAAGGGCGGTAACTTTACAACCGTACTGCACCTGTACTCCATAGGTCTTAAGGAACTTTTTTAGCGCCTCCACCAGATCTTGCGCCCTTTGTGAACACGAGAAAACCCGTCCACCCCGCTCAACCATCGTAGGCACGCCCCACTCATGAAAAAAGCGGCGCAGATCCTCATTACTAAAACGGGCAAGGGCCCCATAAAGAAAGGTGCCGTTACCGGGATACTGCGCAATAAATTCATCCAGTGAAGCAGCATTAGTAAGATTGCCTCGTCCTTTACCGGTAATAGCCAACTTTTTGCCCAGGCGTGCGTTTTTCTCCAGTAAAAGCACGTCGGCACCGGCTTTGGCCGCCTGGCCGGCAGCCATCATGCCTGCCGGTCCACCACCCACAACAATTACCCGCAAGTTGTTTTCCCCTTTCAGGCAAACTTTTTATTCTGTCAAAATCTACATAGCTATACGACAAAGAAAGCGGCTCAAGCCGCTTTCTTTGCCTCTATTAATCGGCATAACGTTTTAATCTTTGCTTTACTTGGCTGTTTGTTTGATTATGGACTTCAAAAAAGATCTGCTCCATTTCCTGTAAAGAAAGAGTCAGTTCAGGCGGTTCAATAATTTTTACACGCCTAAATTCCTCTCGCACGGCAAAACGGACAAGAAACCAAAGCGAATCGGCGATAACTTCCAGCTCTAAAGGAGCAAAAGCCACTTCATCATCAGTTTCTTCATCATAAACAAAATAAATTTCGCCCAAATCAATTTTTTCAATCATAATGCCCTGGAGAGGTACATTGCGCCATAAGGCAGCCTGCTGTTCGCGTAATTCGTCAGCAACTTCCTCAGAATTTTTTCCGCCAAAGAAAAAACGCGCAGGACGGGACTTCCCCTTATAATCAAAACGAATTTTAGCACGAATTTTGGGGATGACGGTTTTCTCTACAGTATCTTCAATTTGCACTTGTTCTGTTAATGATAATTCCGTATCAAAACCTGGTTTTAACAAATTCTGTTCCTCCCGTAATGCGCTTACTACGCTTTGCATGTTATAATTTCCCGTTTATTGTTGATTAATTCGCGTAAAGCAGCAAAATTCCTGCTGTGGTCCCGAACAAAGTTTTGCGTTGAGACAGCAAGCAGGGGACTTTTTCAGTTTAAACATTCTGCCTGGCTCTTTGCGTCAAATTTGCAGCAAGCCAATCGATAAACTGGCGGGCAGTCCGGGGAGAACGGCCATTTTGCTTCATTTCCCAGCGCAGAGCCTCCCGGTGCAAAAACTCCCGCTCTATTTTTAACCCTCTTTGCGCTGCCAACCCTTCCACAATTTCGAGGTATTTTTCTTGATTGGGAGTAAGGAAAGTAACTGTAATGCCAAAGCGGTCTGCCAGTGATAACTTCTCCTGGATTGTTTCTGCCGCCCGTACTTCATCTTCCGCATTATCTGCGAAAAGTCCGGCACGCTCACTGAAACGTTCTTTAATTAAATGGCGGCGATTGGAAGTGGCATAAATGACCACATTGCGCGGCCTGCTCTCAAGCCCGCCCTCCAAAACTGCCTTCAGGGGGGTGTATGTTTCTTCCGTGTCGGCAAAAGCCAAATCATCAATAAAAATAATAAATTTTTGTGGTTTGTTTTTTATTTGACGTAAAACCTGCGGTAAATCCGCCAAGTACGGCTGCGGCAGTTCAATGATGCGCAGTCCCAAATGTGCATATTCATTCAGCAGTGCTTTGACGGTGGAGGATTTTCCCGTACCCCTGTCCCCGTACAGTAAAACATTATTGGCGATATAACCTTGCAGAAATTTAAGCGTATTATCAATGACCACCTGCCGCGGTTTTTCATAACCGATGAGATCTTGAAGGCGGATAGGATCAGGATACTCGATCCCCACCAGTTGTCCTTTGCCGTCCACCCTTTCCCACAAAAATCCTCTATAACGGGCAAAAAGACCGGAACCGTGGTGCCGATAAAATGCGGCTAAAGCTTCAAGCTGCTTTGCCCAATTTGACTGCAAAGTAAATTTTTGGCGCACAACAGGCTCTAACGGCAAAGATATTTCCATCCTCCATGCCGGCAATTTCCTTACCAGATTTGCTTCCCCGGCGGTAAAACCGCCGCAGCTAATGGCATACTCTTTTATTTCCTGTGGCGTAAGGGCAGCCGCCTTTTGCAAGGCCTCTAAATCATGCTCCACCGCCCGGCGCAGTTCAGGGTTAATTTCTTTTACTGTCTTGCCAGCACAAAAACGGCTAAAAGCCGTTTCCGTAAAAAGAATTTTCTCACTTAAATAATCCAGCAAAGATACTTGCTGCCTTTCCAGTAAAGCAGCAAAAAATTCACTATACCGGCGGTTAAAATTGCTGGCAGAAAGTTTGTCCGTCAAAACTTCGAGTAAGACATAGTATTTCTCAATTACCGGATCCGCCAAAAGAGAACGAAAAACAATTAATGTTTCTAAAGAGCTTTTTGCCGTCTTGATTTTTGTCTCCATATTCATACCCCTTTGCCGTCACATTGCTGTAAATGTTCCGTACAATTAAGCTTCACCAGGTACCAGTTGCCGTCAAAACATTCTAAAATTGTTTTGGAGGCCGCATCAATCCTTACGCGAGCCGCAAATTTCAGCGGCATTTCCATGGCCAGCGTAACGGCTGTGCGAATCACACCACCATGGGTTATCACCACTGCTGACTCTTGTTCCTCCAGTTGTTTTTGCGTTTCTGTTAAAAAGGCCTGCACCCTGGCTGCCACCTGCGCAAACGCCTCTCCGCCCGGGGGTGTAATGCAGCAAGGATCCTCGCACCAGGCAGCATATTGCTCCTGCACAGCCGGCGTCATCTCGGCATAAGTTAGCCCTTCCCAGGCACCAAAATCTATTTCCCGCAGCTTTTCCTCAACTATAGGCTGCAAATGAAAACGCCGTTGCAGCGGCAAAGCAAAATCTTGTGCTCTTTTAAGCGGCGAAACAAAAAGATAATGGGGCCGTGCCGTAAAACTTGCGGCCAGCATGTGCGCCTGCCGTTTTCCCTTTTCCGATAAAGGTACATCACTTCTGCCTTGCATTTTCAACTGCCTGTTCCAAATTGTTTCTCCATGACGCACAAAAATCAGTCGCATAAATACTCCTTTAAAATAAAAGTAAAATAAAAAGCAAAGCGGTAATTTCCTGCAACTGGCAGGTAGCACCTAAAAGATCCCCGGTAATACCACCAAAATTGACCAGCACAAAATAGCGCCAGACAAGAAAGAAAACTGCACAGCAGGCGGTAAAAAGAAAAATTTGCGGGCCGCAAAGGGCAAAGCCACAAAGGAAATAAAGCAGCAAAGCTAAAGCTAATTGTTTTTTTCCGGTTAAGTCAGCAAAAACTTTTCCCAAGCCCGGATTATTATGCGCATAATTGCATGTTGCCATTAAAGCCACCATGGCCGTCCGCCCCGCCAGGGGAGCCAAAACCAAATAGAAAATATTTTGCGCCTCTGCCATCCCCGCCACGGCAGCAACTTTTACCGCCATGGCAAAAAATAAAACTTGCACCCCAAAGGCACCCACACGACTGTCCTTCATGACCGCCAGTCTTTTTTCCCTGTTCCCCCGCACACCTAAGCCGTCAAAGGTATCCATCAGCCCGTCCAAGTGCAGCCCTGCCGTTAAAAGTTCCCACAGCGCCACCGTTAAGGTGGCGGCCAAAAGGGGCGTCCAGATTGTTTTTAAACCCCACCAGACTAAAGCTAGCACTAAGCCTAAAATTGCACCTACCGGTGGGTAATAGACGGTTGAACCCACCAGATCCGCCTCTGTAACTTCCCGTTCACTGTCAAAGGGCCACACAGTTAAAAAGCGCATAGCTAAAAAAAAGCGGTGCATTATAAACCTGCCTTTCCGTACTCTTTTACACAAAGAGGATATCCGGCCACAGCCAACCAGACCGAATCGGCGGCTTGCGCCACCTGTTGATTGGCACGACCGGCAATATCGCGAAAGATACGGCCCAGCGGTGTATCCGGCACAACGCCCGAGCCTACTTCATTGGTGACCACAATGGTGCGGAATGGTTTGTTTTTTACCACCTGACAAAAGCGGGCCAGCTTGTCCTGAATTTGTGCTTCCACTTGACTGGCCTCTTCGGCGGTAAAATCTTCCTCATACCGCTCCAGGAGGCAATTGGTTAACCACACCGTCAGGCAATCAACTAAAACAATTTCCGTTTGTGGCGGTACTTGCTCAATGGCTTTCACCAAATCTAAAGTTTCCTCAATGGTTACCCAGTCTTGAGGACGGCTTGCCCGGTGCTGCGCCACTCTATGTGCCATTTCTTCATCCAAAACGGCCGCGGTGGCAATATAAGCCACCGGCCCCTTTGCCTGCAGCGCAATTTTTTCCGCCAGGCGACTTTTACCGCTGCGGGCACCGCCGGTTATCAGAATAAATTTACCTAATTGTGCCTCGTCCACTGACAGCTCCCCCTTCTTTCCGGATCAAGTCAATAACTGCATGACAAAACTTAAATCAACCTGCTCTTGTAAAGCTGAAGACAGCAGTTGATAGGCAGCTTCTCTTTCTTTGTGGGCAGCAAGCTGTGCCGGTGCAGTTGCTAAAGGAACTTGGTGATAATAACCCAAAACGCCTAGAACCGGTTTTTGCACCAGCTCCTCCAGCATCTCCAGTCCGGGCAGCAAATTTTCCTGCCTGCCGCGAAAACGGTTAACAATAATACCACCTATGTGCGCTTTTTCCGCTTCCGCAAGCAAAGCAAATGTACCCATTACTGAAGCAAACATACCGCCCCACTCAATATCGGCAACTAAAAGGGTCGGCGCCTTTAATTTTTCTTTAATGTCTAAAGTAATGATTTCCTGCTGTAAAAGTTTATTTTCTCCCGGGTTGCCGCCGCCGTCCACAATTACTAAATCGTAGCTTCTCCTTAATGCCTCCAGCGATTCCCGGGCCAATGCCAAAGTTTTTGGCGCAAATGCATGCTGAAATTCATGCCAGGTTACCTGGGCCACAATTTTTCCCTGCCAATATAAGTCATAACTATGATTTTTTTGCAGCAAAAACACAGGATGCAAGTTAACGGTAGGGTTAAGGCAAGCTGCCTCCGCTTGTAAAAACTGTTCCCAACCAAGAAAGCCAAAATCTTGTGCCCACATATTTTTCACCAGCATTTTTGCGCCAAAGGGTGCCACGCTGTAGCCTGCTTGCCGGAAATAGCGGCATAAAGCGGCACACACAAGGCTTGTACCGGCACCTTGGGATGTCCCCTCCACCATCAAGACTGCACCCATGGGCCACTCTCCTTCCGTGGTCCGGCAAGACCCATTAAGTGATAAATTTGCGGCATCTCAAGCGCCTTTTCCACGGCATCCGCCAAGAGGTCATACTGCCGGCCGGAATCAGCTTTTTTTTCCGCAACTTCTTCGCCGCGCAATGCCTTCTCCTTGGCAACATCTTCCTCAGCCAAAGTTAAATCTTTTAGATAAGGGATCGCTCCTAGTACCGGGAGTTTTGTTTCTGCCGTTAAAACTTTAGCCAAAAGCTGCAGCTTTGCCTCTTCCCCGTCAAATTTGTTGAAAAGAAAACCGCCAAGCAAAGCCCTATCCTTTGGCGGAAGTAAAAGATATGTACCCAAAGTGCCCGCCAAAGCGCCATTGCGGCTGAAATCACCCACCAAAAGCACCGGCGCCTTGGCCAGATGGGCAGTTTGCATATTGGCCACATCCTGCTCCTGGAGATTGATTTCCGCCGGGCTGCCCGCCCCTTCAATGACAACAATTTCATACTCCCAGCACAGCCGTGCCAATGATTCTGCAATTACCTGCAGGTAAAAGTCATGCTGTTTTTCCTTGGCATAAACAGCAGTATCTACAGATTTGTACGGCCGCCCCCGTACAATGACCTGCACTTGTCCGGGAGCAACCGGTTTAATTAAAAGCGGATTCATCTCCACAGTTGCCTTAATCCGAGCCGCTTCTGCCTGTTGCCCCTGGCCGACGCCAATCTCCCCGCCGTCTGCCGTCAGATAAGTATTTACCGACATATTCCAACTTTTAAAGGGTGCCGTCCGGTACCCGTGGCGGGTAAAAATGCGGCAGAAAGCGGTGGCAATCATACTTTTGCCCACATGGGAAGCCGTGCCTTGAATCATAATAACTGCAGCTTGTTTTTTTGGAAACCTTTCCATCGGTAAAACCTTCTTTGCCTTAGTTTGACAAACCTTTTTCCTGTTCCATGCCGGCAACAGGGAATTTTTCCTTTAACAATTGATACAAGCGCGCTTTTTCTCTTACTACAATCCCTTTTTGCTTAACTTCTGCCAAAAGTTGTTCACCCAACCCTCCGGTAAAATCTCTTTTTTGCTGTTTTTCTTCCAAAAGATAGACAGGTTTTCCCGCATCCGCCGCCGCTAAAGCAGCCTGAAGATTTAACAAGTTCCCATGGCCCAAAGGAATTTCCGCCAAAATGACGGCTGCGGCTTTAGCTACTAAAGCTAAATTTTCCCGGTGGCGTTCTTCTGTGATTCCGGAAAAGGGAACTTCGGCTACAACTTGGATATCCAAGGCACGGGCTGCTTCCCAGTCGCTGTCTCCCACATTTAAAACACCAGCCGTCAAGTAATAGCCTGCTTCAGTTAAATCACGCATTAATTCACCGCCGCTGCCGCCCCCGGCAATAAGGTGCAGGTGAGGTGCCTTTTGCTTTTCTTCCCGGCGGCGTGTTCCCGGCAGTAGAGCTATCTGCGGTGTGCCAAAGACAGGATGCGGTGTCACTAAAACACGTGTCCCATAAACTTCGGCAATATTTTCTGCCGTAATTACTTCATGGGGCAGTCCCCATGCCTTAATTTTTCCCTGGTGCAAAAGCACCAGTTCCTGGCAATAATAAGCCGCTAAATTTAAATCGTGTAAAACGGCCACCACCGTCAAGCCGTCCACAGTACTTAATTTTTTCACTAAATCAAGTATTTCCTGCTGATAACCAATATCTAAATGGGATGTGGGCTCATCCAAGAGCAAAACTTTGGGCTCCTGTGCCAAAGCACGGGCTATCATTACCCGTTGTCTTTCGCCGCCGCTTAATTCCGTAATGGCACGGTGCCGCAAATGGAAACACCCTGTGACTTCCAAAGCATGGTGGACAATTTTATAATCTTCAGCGGTCTCCGCTTGAAAACGGCCGATATAAGGAGCCCGCCCCATTAAAACTACATCTTCCACCGTAAACTGGTAAGCGGCGGTTGTATCCTGCGCCACAACCGCCATGGTGCGCGCCAATTCTTTATGCCCAAAATCCTCCAGCGCCCGGTCCCCCAAGAAAATACAGCCGCCCTCAGGCTTCAGCAGGCGGGAAATTAATTTCAGCATGGTTGTCTTCCCGCTGCCGTTAGGCCCAATAATACCTAAAAAACTGCCCGTAGGTATGGAAAAAGTGGCCCCGCGTAAAACTGCATGTTCCCCGTATGTGAATGTTAAATCTTTTATTTCTACCTTCATATCGTCCTCACAAGCGTATTTCTTGCTTTTTTTTGCGGAGTAAATAAATGAAAAAGGGAGCACCGACAAAAGCCGTTATAATACCTACCGGTATCTCCTGCGGTGCCAAGATGGTGCGGGCCACCACATCCGCCCACACAAGGAAACTGGCTCCTACCAGGGCGGAAGTAGGCAGTAAAATTCTGTGATCGGGACCGGTAACAATGCGCACAGCATGTGGAATAATCAAACCAACAAAACCAATCATACCACTGACAGAAACGGCTGCCGCCGTAATGAGTGAGGCAGTCACCAAGAGAACCCTTTTTGTCTGTTCCACATTCACACCCAAGTTCATGGCTGTTTCTTCTCCCATTAAAAGTACATTAAGATCACGGGCATAAGCAATGAGAACAAGAAAACCTATGACCAAATAGGGAGCCACAATCCATATTTGCGGCCAGGAACGCATCACCAGTCCGCCAGAAAGCCAGAAATAAATTCCTTGCATATCTTCCCCGGCTAAAACCATGAGCAAAGAAATGACGGCAGACAGAAAACTGGAGACCACAACTCCGGCCAAAAGCAAAGTCACCACAGGTACCTGTCCGCCGATTTTTGCCAAGTTAAAAACAAAAAATAAAGCCATAAAGGCGCCAATAAAGGCAAAAATCGGAATCATGTGCGGAAAATTAAATCCAATTAACTGGCGTAAAAAAATGGCCAGTGCCGCCCCCGTGGCCGCCCCGCTGGATACCCCGATGGTAAAAGGATCAGCCAGCGGATTGCGCAACAGTCCTTGAAAACCAACGCCGGCCAAAGCCAGCGATGCACCGATTAAAGCGCCTAGAAGTACACGGGGCAAGCGCAAATTCCAGATGATGGCAACGGTGGTTTCCGGAATATCCTGGACCAATTGTTCCCAATTTGTCAGGCGGGCAACAATTACACGTAGAGTCTCAGACGGGGGGATGGCTACTGCTCCGATGGCAGTAGCCACAAGTACAGTGATTACAAGTACGACCAAAAGCATGGTGTAAATAAATAATTTCCGTTTTCTACTCATGGCTACCTGTCAGTAAACACATTGTAGAGTTCTTCTAACCCTTGCACAATCCGCGGTCCGGGTCGAGTGACAAGATCCCCGTCTACATCATAAACTCTGCCGTTTTTAACGGCGGCAATATCCCGCCAGGCTTCCCTGGCGAGAATTTCTTCACGCATAGGGAATGTGGCAATGATCACGTCGGGATTCAAAGTAAAGAAGGTTTCTTCTGAAATCTGAAAATATCCCTGACCTGAATCTTTGGCCACATTAATACCTCCGGCCGCTTCAATCATTTCGGATAAATACTCACCGTCACCAATGGTAAAGAGGGCTTCCGTATCCAGCATGACAAAGACCCTGGCCCGTTCTTCCTGGGGAATCTGTGCCACTTTAGCATCAAAGGCAGCCCGGTCATTTTGTATTTGTTCCACCAGCTTTTGCCCTCTTTCCATGCTGTCAATCATTTCCGCCACCTGCAAAATTGCTGTTTCGATTTCTGCCAAAGATTGTGGATCAACCACAATGTACGGGATCCCGTTATTTTCCAAAAATGAAAGCTGCTCCTCCAAGGTCTGGCTACGACCGGTTAAAACCAGATCAGGCTGTAAAGCTAAAATAGTTTCAGCACTTAAATTAAATAAATCGCCAACTTTATCTTTTTGTGCAGCTTCTTCCGGGTAATTACAATAATTGGTTACCCCCACAACCCGGTCTCCAGCCTCAAGGGCAAATAAAATTTCCGTTAAACTCGGCAAAAGCGAAACTATCCGCGCCGGTTTTGCTGTCAAGGTAACCTCTCTGCCGAGGTCATCCGTTACGGTCAGCGGATATGTAACTTGTTCCCTTTGCTCGTGATGCTCGTTAAGCTGCTCATTATTACCGGCAATTTCATTTTGTCCTGTATTGTCCGGTGCTTCCTGCCGGCCACAGCCCACTGCAGACAAGGCCAAAACCAGGACCAAGAGTACAACCAACCACTTCCTCATCTTTTTCTCCTCCCATTTCAAATCATAAAAAAACCCAGCCCGGGGCTGAGAAAGGAATAAATAAACCACGTTTCCCTAAACCCGAGGGCACGATGCGTTGAGAGACAACAGGCAGGTTTCCTGGCTTCCGGTCATAATTTTACAGCGCCTTCCCTGGACAGGCCAAGTGGCATCTTGCTGTAAAACTCACGGTTACAGTGGCGGGTCCGCTCAGGATTTTCACCTGATTCCCTTTTACGCAAACTGAGCACCTGCTGCCTGCTATTAACTTTGCTTTTATTCTATCAAATGCATCTTTTGAACGCAAGTGGTTACCGATTCCTCCTGCCTTTAAGTAAGCCTACACCCTCTTTTAGCTGTCTCACTTCCGCCGGCGTCAGGCGCCGCCACTGCCCCGGCCGCAGTCCCGCCAGAGTCAGTTGCCCGAAGCGCACCCGTTTTAAAGCAAGCACCGGATGCCCTACAGCTTTCAACATGCGCCTAACTTGCCTGTTCCGCCCTTCTCTCAATGTCAACGACACCAAGGAGGTATTTTTACCACCCTTAATTAAGCGCACCACCGCCGGTGCCGTCAAACCGTCCTCAAGCTCTACCCCTGCCGCTAATTTTTTTAGTGTTTCCGGTGCCGGCAGTCCTGGCACACGCGCCAAATATTCTTTTTCCACACCATAAGAAGGATGAGTCAGTCGATTGGCCAGCTCACCGTCATTGGTAAGTAAAAGCAACCCACTTGTATCCAAATCTAAACGCCCCACCGGAAAAACCCTTTTACCCACGTCTACCAGCAAATCTTTTACGGTTTGACGCCCAAAGGGATCTGCCAGGGTGGTCACCACACCCACAGGTTTATAAAGCATAAGATATTCCTTGTTGCCGGTAAGCCTGACGGGACGATTATCAACTGTAATCACGTCTTTTTCCGGATCAATGATGACACCCATGGCCGTCACAGTTTTCCCGTTTACTTTAACACGACCTTGGGCAATGAGCTTTTCCCCTGCCCGGCGGGAACAAACTCCAGCCGCCGAGAGAAATTTTTGCAGCCGCATTGTCACTTCCCCTACTTACATTAAAAAGATTATTCCTATCTTACCTGATTCAAGCCAGATGTGCAAGTTTAGCCAAAAACCAAAGTACATACAACCAGGGAAGCAACAAAGGCGGCAAAATCAGCAATTAAACCTACAGCCAAAGCGTGCCGTGTGCGCCTAATCCCCACACTGCCAAAATAGACGGTTAAAATATATAAAGTGGTGTCTGTACTTCCCTGCATGGTAGAAGCAACGCGGCCCAGAAAAGAATCCGGTCCAAAATGTTCCAGTATCTCTGCCGTAATCCCTAAAGCACCACTGCCGGAAAGAGGCCGCATAATGGCCAATGGCAAAATTTCACCGGGCACGTTGAGCTTAGCCAGTACCGGTGTCAATAAATCAATGAAAAGATCAATTGCTCCGGAAGCCCGCAAAAGCCCGATGGCAATCAGCATGGCCACTAAATAAGGGATGAGGGTAATGGATGTTTGGAAACCTTCCTGGGCTCCTTCGATAAAGGTAGTAAAGACATCAATTTTTTTCGCGGCGGCATAAAGCAAAATGATAAAAATAAAAACAGGAATTGTCCATGCTGCCATGGTCTGGACAATACTTTGCAGCAATTTCATTTCCTCCCCTGCCTGTGACCGCTAACTTTACGCAATAAGCGCTCACTGATTACACCTACACTGCAGGCAACAAAGGTGGCAATAATGGTTGTACCGACGATTTCTGTAGGATTGGCGGAACCACAGGCTGCCCTTAAAGCTATGACCGTGGTAGGAATAAGAGTCATACTGGAAGTATTTACCGCTAAAAAAGTACACATTTCATCGCTGGCCGTCTGTGGGTCCGGGTTTAATGTTTGCAGCTCTTTCATGGCCTTTAAACCAAAAGGTGTAGCCGCACTGCCCATACCTAGAAGATTAGCGCTCAGATTCATCAAAATGGCCTGCGTAGCAGGATGGTTTTTCGGAAGGCGTGGGAATAAAATTGCCACCAAGGGGCGCAGAAGTTTCATCACCCAGTTAATGAGACCGCTTTTTTCAATTAGTTTCATCATCCCCAGCCAAAAGGTCAGCACACTAATGAGGGAAAAAGCTATAGTGACCGCTTGTTCCGCCGAAGCAAAGACGGTTTCCGTCACCGTCTCAATTTTGCCGGTAAAGACGGCCACCAACAAACTGCAAATGATCATGCCTAACCAAATAAAATTGATCAAGCCCTCCACCGCCTATTTTCCGGATTTGCCTGCAAGTTAAAATAAATTTTGCAAAAATCTGATAATCCTTTGCCAGAGATTTAACTTTTCCACATCTTCCGCCGCCACCAGCGGGGTTTGCGCCACACATTCAGAGCCAAAATAAACGCGTAAAATTCCCAGCTGTTGCCCTTTGGTAATAGGTGCCCGCACCTCGCTTGGCCCCTCAAATTTATAGCGCAAAAATTCCCTTTCATTTTCTTTCAGCGGCAACCCAATCTCCTCCGCTGCCGCTAAGGCTACCTTTTCCATTTTGCCTTTATCCACCGCCACCGTTTTTACCTGCTGTCCCTTAGCAATGACTGTTTCCCAGGTATAGTTGTTAAAACCAAAATCAAGAAGCTTCACTGTATCCTCCCACATTTGCGGTGCATTTAAGACAACACTAATCAGGCGCCAGCCGTCCCTGGATGCGGCCCCGACAAAACAGCGTCCTGCCGGTGTAGTCCAGCCGGTTTTAATACCTTCAGCACCATCATACATGGTTAAAAGCTTATTTTGGTTGCGTAAAACCCGGTCATAAGGCCTGCCCGTCCAAGAAATTTTCGTCTCCAAAGTGGCAGCAATTTCGCGAAACTTCGGTAGACTCATGGCATGGGAAGCAATGAGTGCCAAATCATAGGCGGTGGTATAATGTTCTTCATGATCCAAGCCGTGTGGATTCATAAATTTTGTATTTACCGCCCCCAGCCTGCGGGCTCTTTGTGTCATTAACTGGGAAAAATTTTCCACCGATCCTCCCAGGTATTCGGCAATGGCCACCGCTGCATCATTACCTGACCGTAAAATTAAACCATAAAGCAGTTCCTCCAGTGTTTTTGTTTCTCCCGCTTCCAAATCAATGCTGGAACCTTCCACTAAGGCCGCATATTCACTGACAGTCACAGTATCCTGTAATTTGCCCGATTCAATGGCCAAAATGGCCGTCATAATTTTAGTAGTACTGGCCATGGGCAGCCGCTCATAGGCGTTTTTACTAAATAAGATTCTTCCCGTTTTTTGATCCAGTACAATGGCCGCCCTGGCTGTCACCGTGGGCGCCTCCAAAGCAAAAGCTTTCCCTGCCGGCAGCAACAGCAAAATAATGAGCAGGACCACCATGATTTTACGCCTCATGCAAACTCCCCCCACAGCATTGCGATAAATTTATTATATATGCATGAACACAAAAAAAGCCATGCTAATTGTTATTCACATGGCTTACAGTTTATGAACTTGTCTTTTTAAATTTGATAATTTGGCGGTTGACTTGGCGTTTGTTTTCTCATCTCCTGAATCTGGCTAATGAGCTGCGGTGCCAGATCCATAATTCTGTCAAAAACTGCATTGCGATCTACAGGCAGCATGCGTACTTGGCCGTCTTTAGTCACCACTAAAAATGCCGCCGGTTGGACGGAGACACCGCCGCCACTGCCGCCGCCAAAGGGATGTGACAGGCCGCTGTTTTCTTTCTGTTTCTTTTTTTCCTCATCGCTATTACTTTCAAATTCACTTCCACCCGCGGCGAAACCGAATGAAACCCGGGAAATAGGAATAATGGTAGTTCCGTCATGGGTTTCCACCGGGTCGCCAATGATTGTATTTACGTCAACCATTTCTTTTAAATTTTCCATGGCCGTTTTCATCAGCCCTTGTATGGGATGCTCATCCATATTCATTTACCCCCTCGCAATTTCGTCAGGAAAAATAATAACCCGCCCACGGTTAAATGCCCCAGGCGTAAAGATAAATCCGCCTCCAAACGTAATTTTAAATCCATTTTGCCGCTAAAATCCGGCATGACGGAAAGTTGTGGTTGATTTTTCAGGCGCAGGCATTTTTGTGCCGGTACCGCCAGGATGCCGGCAAAGGACCAAATCAGTCCCGCTGCCATTCCCGTCAAAAAAGCGTCTTCCAGACTAAAACATAAATCCAGATTTAATTTTTCCACCACTGTTGCCCGGCGCAGGAAATTAAAAAGCAAGGAAAGGATTTGCTTATTTTTTTTGAACCAATCTATCTGTGCCTTGATTTTTTGCCACTCTAAATCCCTGAGGGAAAATTTTCTCTGTTGTTCCCGCATTAATTTGCCCCGGGATTTTATTTCTGTTTCCATGGTTAAATCCAGGGGAGTTTCCTGCTTGATTACGGGAACTTCCATTTTATAACGTAACAGTGAAAAAAAAGTGCTAAGGCCGAGGGAAAAGTAATCATCTTTATTTTCCCTAACAAAAAAAAGATTTATGCGTACGGGGATAAGTTGTATTAATAAAACCAGCACCAGGGAAAAAGGCAAAACTAACAAGACTTGCTTCATCTTCCCACCACACCGCGTTCTTTGTTTTTACCTTGTCCCGAAAGAGGAAAAAAGATACAAAAAAAACTCCGGCAGGCTTAATTTTGCCATACCGGAATTTTTTTACGTTGAATTAAAGCATGGTTTCCACTTTTGCATTTTGGCGCAGAGTCGTGAATTCTTCATAAAGTTTTTCCTGCACCTTTTCGTTGATTAAAGCTTCCCTCACATCATCTTTCACTTCAGCAAATTCCACTTCACGGTGTTCTTGGATAGCCAACACTTCAATAATGTGATAGCCATAGACTGACTCCACCGGCTCTTTAATGAGGCCTACAGGTGCGGCAAAGGCGGCTTCAGCAAATTCAGCTACCAACTCATCTTTTCCGACAAAACCCAGCTCCCCGCCTTTTTCCGCTGTGCCGGGATCACGGGAATATTCTTTGGCCAGTGCGGTAAAATCGCCGCCCTGCTCCAGTTTTTTCAAAACTTCCCTGGCCACTTCCTCCGTATCAACCAGGATATGACGCACATTTACTTGATGGGGAATATCAAAATCGGCCCTATTTTCCGCAAAATACTGTTCCACTTCTTCCTCGGTAACTTCTGTTTTTTTGCGGACCATTTCCGTCAACATCATATCGATGAGCAAATTCTTTTTTAAAGTTTCTTCCGTCCAGCCGGATTGTAGCAGGGCTTGCTCAAAAAATTCTTTGCTACCGTAGTATTCCTCCTGGATAATTTGTTCAATCCGCGCCTCCACATCCGCATCAGTTACATTAATTCCCTGCTTTTTTGCTTCCTGGGTAACAATCATCAGACTAACAAGCTGGTCCAGAACCAGATCACCGCTGTTCTCCACCAGTGCCTCATAAAACTCTTCTTTTGTGATTTTTTCTCCGTTCACAGTGGCGACAACATCTTTCTCCTGAGTACGATATACAGCATAAACCCCCGCGGCAACCAGTAGGACGGCCAGTACAATCATGGCGGCTTTTTTCATTATTTTCACCTCAAAAAGAAAAATTTTGCCAGGGAAAAGGCTCCTGCCAACCCGGCATGCAAGGAAAAACTCCTGCTTATTATAACAAGTTTTTGTGACAAAAGTGTGGACTTTATGAATTTTTCTCCTCATTAGCAGGCAGCAATTTTTGTAATTCAGACAAATCCTTTAAACCAAAATAGCGCAGGAACTCCTTTGTTGTACCGTAAAGGACCGGCCTTCCGGGGGCGTCCTTGCGGCCCACACTGCGGATCAGGCGGCGCTTTTGCAGTGTTTCCAAAACCGCCCCCACTTTCACCCCGCGAATGGCTTCAATATCAACCCGTGTTACAGGTTGCCGGTAAGCAATAATGGCTAAAGTTTCCAACGCCGCCTGGGAAAGGGTATAGCTTTTTTCTCCGGTAAACATTTTTTCCACCACACCGGCCATTTCCGGTTTGGTACTGAATTGAAAACCATTGGCAATTTCCACAATTTGCAGGCCATGTTCAGCTTTTGCATATTCCTGCTGTAGCTCTTGCAGGACACGACGCACTTGTTTGCTGTCTGTGCCGATAATTTCGGCAATTTTTTTGGGAGGTAAAGGTTCTTCCGCCACGAAAAGCAGTGCTTCCACCTGCGGTTTGATGTCCATAAAAGCACCTCCGGTTACGCTAGTTTAGGCAGCAACAGTATGCGTCCCATCGGTCCGTCCTGCCAGACGATAATTCTCCCTAAACGCACCAGTTCCAGCAAAGCAATAAATGTGACAATAATTTCAGAAATGCCGGCTGTGGTGGAAAAAAGTGAGGAAAATTCCACTCCTTGCTTTTCTTGACGCAGAGTAAGGCTTATTTCCTCCATTTTTTCCTCCACGGAAAAATCATCAGGCGCAATCTCCCGGGGCTCCTTTTGTTCCGCCAGGACTTTCTCCAGAGCCTTAAGCAAGGCGGACAGCGTCACATTGGTCAAAGCAGCCTCATGATCCGGGTTTACCAGGGCAACTGTTTCCCCGGAAAAGGAGCGTACATAGACACGCTTTTGTGCTAATTCACATTTGCGCAGCTGTTCCGCCACCTCACGAAAATACCTGTATTCCAATAATCTTTCCACCAGCTGTTCTTGCGTATCAATTTCAAACAGCTCATCTTCATCCGCCTCTGCCGCTGCGGGGACGGTAGGTAAAAGTTTGCGTGATTTTAGGCGCAGTAAAGTGGCGGCCATAACCAAAAACTCCGAAGCAATATCCAAATTTAATTCCCGCATTGATTGCAAAGTTTCCAGGTACTGTGAAGTAATCTCGGCGATGGAAATGTCATAAATATCCACTTCCGCTTTTTCAATTAAATGAAAAAGCAAGTCAAAGGGACCCTCAAATACAGGAAGGTTAATTTGATACTCCACCGGCCAATTTCCTTTCCTTTACGTCCTAAAGTTTAAATCCGATAATGTCATATACTTTCTCCATCGTCTCGGAAGCTACAAGTTTTGCCTTTCTTGCCCCTTCCCGGAGAATATCCATGAGATAGTCACGCTGGCCTTCCAAGACTTTTCTTTTTTCATAAATAGGCTCCAGGTAAGCGATAAGGCGCTTTGCCAGCTGTTTTTTGCACTGGACGCAACCGATTTCACCGCGGCGGCAAGCAGTTTCTACATTGCCGATCTCTTCCGGACTAAAGACTCCATGGAAAGCGTAGACGGTGCAAACATCCGGATTTCCCGGATCAGTTTTACGGATCCGCCCGGGATCGGTCACCATTTGGCTAACCTTTTTCGTAATTTCCTGCGGGCTTTCTGACATTTCAATAGTATTGCGATAAGATTTACTCATTTTGCGCCCGTCAATGCCGGGAAGCAGTTTTATTTTCGTCAGCAATGTCTGCGGTTCGGGGAAAAAGTCGGTTTTATAAAGATAATTAAAGCGGCGGGCAATTTCCCGCGTCATTTCAATATGAGGGACCTGATCTTCCCCTACCGGAACGGCATCGGCCCGGTAGAGCAAAATATCGGCCGCCTGGAGCAGTGGATAGCCTAAAAAACCGTAAGTGGCAAGATTTTTTTCCCGTAGCTGTTGGATTTGATCTTTATAGGTGGGAACACGCTCCAGCCAAGAAAGCGGTGTAAACATGGAAAATAAAAGATGAAGCTCTGCATGTTCTGGCACATCCGACTGGCGGAAAATGACGCTTTTTTCCGGGTCCAAGCCGGCAGAAAGCCAGTCAATAACCATTTGCAAAGTATTTTCCTTCAACTCTGAAGGGTCATCATAACTGGTGGTCATGGCATGCCAGTCTGCCACGCTAAAAAAACACCTGTATTCATCTTGCAATTTAACCCAATTTTCCAAAGCACCTAGTAAATTGCCCAATTGCAAGCGACCGGTAGGCCGCATACCGCTAAAGATTGTTTTTTGCTCCATAGTTGTCCTTTAACTCCTTTCACATGATCCCGATGATAAAAAGCACAATGGTTGTAAGCAAACTTATAACAAAATCGGCTAAAGGATAGAGAATGCGTTCCAATAGACGCGTGAAAATCAATAAAACTAAAAGTAAAGTGCCGTATTGTTCAAAGCGCAGGTAATGATAAGCAAGCCGCTGCGGTAAAAAAAGTTGCAAAACTTTTGATCCGTCCAAAGGCGGAAGGGGCAGCAGATTAAACACGCCCAGCATTACATTATAAATAAAAGTTAACTGCGTAATTGCCAGTAAGTATGTTGTCCGCCACGGGACGGTCACTAAAAGCAGGGCAGATAAAATTGCCAAGACAAAATTGGTTAAGGGGCCTGCCAACCCTACCAAGAAGAGCCCAAAACGCCTGTTACCTTTAAAATTATACGGGTTAACAGGAACCGGTTTCGCCCAACCGAAACCAACTATCCATAAAGCCAAAAGCCCAATGGGATCTAGATGCTTTAAAGGATTTAATGTCAGGCGCCCCTGCTGCTTTGCCGTATTGTCCCCCAGCCGGTAGGCCATTAATCCATGAGCCAATTCATGCATGGTTAAAGCAATTAAAAGCGCCGGAATGCGATAGAGCATGTCAAGGCCGAAAAAACGATCCATTAAATTAGTTACCGGCAACTGGATTCTCCTCTCCTTCGTCAGAACTCAAAAGCTTCCGGGCCAGAGCCACCTCCTGCTCCCGCGCCGTAATCTGCCCATCCAGGCGAGCAGCCCGCAGTGCCTTTAAAACAAGCTGGAAACGGGGCCCGGGACGGAAACCAAGGGCTTCTAGATCATGACCGTTGAGAGCGGTTTTAACGTGGCGATAATTTTGCCAATAGTCCACGATGTATTGCCGGAACTGCTCCTGGTCTTCACAGACCAAAAGAAAGAGAAGCGTCTCGCAATACTGCTGTGCAAACAATTCATCTATCCGGCTGGGCTGAGGTTTTTCCAGAATCCTTAACTGGTCGAGCAAATGTGCAGTATTCTCCAAGGCCGAGAGGATTTTGCGGCTGCTTTCCCGCGGCAGCCGCAGGCACCGGCAAAGATGTCTTGCCTCCTGAAAAGGCAAATCTTTCATGACCGCCGTCAAGTATAACGCCTCCGCCGACGGCTGTGCCCCAGGCAACTTTTCCTTAGCCCAGGACAAAATATCTGCCGCTTTGTATAAACGCGCGTATAAAGCTTTACTTGCCCGTACACCGGGAAATAAGACATGAGCAATTCCCAGTTTAAACAATCTGGCTAAAATCAAAGCGGCTTTCTCTTCCTGAAAAATCAGGGCAAATTCTTCATATAACCGCTCTTTAGTCACTTTTTCCAGCACACGTGTCTGCACGGCATTTTCCAAGAGCGACTTGGTAGTTTCATCAAATTGAAAACCAAAACGCTGTTCAAAGCGCACCGCCCTTAATACCCGCAACGGATCTTCCACAAAACTTAAATTATATAAAACACGAATAATGCCTGCTTCCAAATCTTTGAGGCCGCCAAAAAAATCAATGAGGCGCCCAAAATGCGGCGCATTAAGAGAAATTGCCAAGGTATTAATGGTAAAATCGCGCCGGTATAAATCGTTGCGCAGACTACTCATTTCCACTTCCGGCAAAGCGGCAGGCCTGGCATAAAACTCCTGCCTGGCCGTGACTAAATCTATTACTTCACCGCTGTCCAAAGTTAATGTGGCCGTGCCAAACTGTTCATGGGTAACAAGTTTTCCCCCTAAGTAATTTTTTAACTTGTGGGCAAAGGGGATGGCCAGGGGTTCCACCACCAGGTCCAAATCATGTGTAGGCCGCCCCAGCAAAAGATCCCGTACAAAACCGCCTACCACATAAACCTTTACCTTTTCCCGGTCAGCCTTTTGCCCGATTAAATATAACTGCCCCTGTTTTTTCTTGGGCAAACGTTCTTGGATAAGCGGGGTTAAATCATCACCCGGCACCAGGCCTGTCTCACCCCTTGGCGGTTCGTGTTTCTCCAAAGCCCGCAAAATATCGGTGCGTGTCACAATACCGATGAGCTGATCATTTTCCACCACGGGAAGACGTCCAATATCATGGGCAATTAGTAAATGCTGTGCTTGGTCAATGGGTGTCTTTACCGTTACCGTATAAAGCTTTTTGCTCATATAGCCCTTTACCGGTGCATGGCCCAAACCGTGGCGGACAGCCTTGTCCAAATCCCGGCGTGAAATTAATCCCACCAGGCGCCCGTTTTCCACCACCGGGAAACCGCCATGCCCGTACCGCAGCATCAAAGCATAGGCCTCATCCACAGTAGTTTGCGGCTGCACCGTCCGTACAGGTTTTGACATAATTGCTCCCACCGTAGGAGCCGGCGGTATCTTGGCGGCTAAAGTTTCTTGCAGTCTTACCTGCACTTCGGCCACAGTTGTTCCGGTCAAAACGGCAGCAGCAGCACCACGATGGCCCCTGCCGCCAAAGGGAGCCAAAACTGCCCCCAAATCAAGCTGTGTGGTGCGGCTGCGGCCGGTCAAATAGATTTTTTTCTCCATACCTACAATGGCAAAAAAAGCGTCCACATCTTCTATTTCCAAAAGTTTCTGGGCAATACCGCCCAGACCGTCTACATAGTCTTCGTTTTCAGCACAGGCAATTCCTATTTGCAAGCCTTGAAATTCATGGTAGGCGGTGGCGGAAAACAGTTTATCAAAAAGCCGGCGCTGCTCCACAGAGAGAGGAGGGCGCAAAAAAGTACTCAAGACGCGCAAATTCACGCCCACCTGCCATAAATGATAAACAACTTTAACATCCCTGAGGGTGGTATTTTCAAAAGTCAGGCAGCCGGTATCTTCAAAGATCCCCAAAATAAAAAGCGTAGCCTCAAAGGGAGAAAGGGCAATGCCTTTGCGGAAAATCTCTTCCACCAAAATTGTCGTGGTGGCGCCCACTTGTTCCACCACCTTAAACTGCGCAGGCAAATCATCCGGGGATTGAGGGTGATGGTCATAGATAAAAATTTCTTTAATTTTTTCCCACTGTTGCTGAAACAAGGGCAGCCGCTTGCGTTGCCCGGTATCGGTTACAATTAACCTAGTTATTCCTTTTAAATCTACTTGGCGATGAGTTTTTATTTGTAAAACATCTTTATATAAAGAAACAAATTCCTGAACATTTTGATTAAGCTTTCCGGGATAGACTGCCTGTGCCTCCGGATAAAGTTTGCCGGCAGCAACCAAAGATGCCAAGGCATCAAAATCTGCATTTTCATGTGTGGTAATAACCTGCACGGCTTCCCCTCCCCCTTAGCTTTCCTTTATACTATAACAGAAACCGGCCTTGCACAAAATATACAGGATAGATTTTTAAAACCGGAGGTTAAGCCCCTCCGGTTTACCTAGTTGTTTATAATTTCAATGTCTACCCATAATATTCCTGCCATCCCTGAAAGTTTCATCCCCTATGAGGTTGCAAATTTAAAAGCCCGGCTGAGACTTTTACGGCGGCGCTGCTGCAATAAATCCAAAAAAGCTTCCAGGCGGGTGATCAAACCGGCTTCGCCGGATTGTTCATCTAAAGAAAGGGACAAATAGGGAATACCCTCCTGCCGGCTCACCACAGGCAAAATACTTTGGGCGACAATTTCCGGCGTACAAGTAAAAGGTAAAATATGTATGACGCCATCGAAACCCCGGCGGGCGTAACGCACCATGTCCCCCACTGTTTCACGCCCGTGTCCGCCTACAAAATACTTGATATACTTGGCGGCAGCTCTTTTTGTTGCCAGTCCTCCCGGCAGGCGCATAGAACTTAAAATGAGGTGCTCTTTGATCCATGCCGACAAATAAACGGAACGTTCCACCACCACCCCCATTTCGCCCAGGAGCTTTTCCACTTGTAAATTGGCGTACGGTTCAAGGAGCATATAAACTTCGCCAATTAAGCCAACACGCAGGGCGTCTTTCTTTTCCTTTTGCTTTGCCTGGGTCAATAACGCCAAAGCTTTTCTGAGGCCGGCTCTAACCTCTGCCGGTGTACGGGCTTGCTGCAAATAGGATAAGCCTTTTTCATACGCTTTGGTGGTAGCTCCCTTTTCCTCTTCAAAGGCGCGGTGCCGCAATACTTCCCGGTGCAGTTTGTCCAGTGCCTTAATTTTACACCAGGCTGTATAGACCGCCTGCAAAATTTGCAAAGGTCTTTTATCACCGCAAAGAAGCATTAATTTATCTACCAGTTCGCTTAACTGCCCCTGGGGCGGTTCCAGGACAATCATTTGGAACTTAAATCCCAAATCTTGCAAAATTTCACGCTGCACCTGGGCATAATATCCAAACCGGCATGGACCGGTGCCGCCGCCCATAACTATGGTATCGGCCCCCAGCTCCAAAGCTTCAATAAAGTTACCCAGATTAATTTTCAAAGGTAAACAGGCAAATTCAGGAGCATGCAAAACCCCCAGATCTATTGTCCTTTTACTAATGGGTGGCGGTGGAATTACCTCCAAGCCCAAATTTGCAAAGAGACCTGATAAAACCAAAGATAATGAACCTAAATGCGGAAACGTTACTTTCATCTTGCTTTCCTCCAATACAACATATCGACAAAGGCTTCCAGGCGAGTGATGATTCCGGCTTCGCCCGTATGTTCATCAAGGGTAAGCAATAAAACCGGAACGTTACGCTGCCGTTTATAAAAACGTTCAATCAATTCACAAATTAGGGAATCAGGGCCGCAGCCAAAGGAAGCCACCAGCACCAAACCGGCAATCTTGTTTTCCCGGAGCAGGTAATTACCCACCCCCAGCAACTGGTGGCCAAAAGTCCAAAAACTTTCTTTAACCAAAGATTTTACTCCTTTGGCAATAGCTTGTGCCGGCAGCATTTCTGCCGTGATCACTTCCGCCCCTAAAGCTCGCAATTTTTTTAAAAGATTTAAACTGAGAAAAGAATCATTCAGATTATAAGCATGCCCCAGCACAGCCACCCGTATGTTACCGGCCGGCAGAGGCGCTTTTTCGTTGTGCAAAACTTCTTGCGGTGTCAATCCCTGCCGCAGTTTTGCTTCATAAAGCTTTTGTGCCGTCAGTGCCGCCTGCAGTGCCCGGTGAAAGCTCCCCGGCTCATGACAAAAACGAGCAGCCAGTTTTTTTAATTCCGCCAGGGTTTTTCCTTCCCTTTGTCCCCAGTTAATCTCAGGAGTCAAAATTTCCGGCAGATTTGGCAGGCAATGACGCACTATTTCCGGTAGCCCTAAAAATTTGGGACATAAATATTTTTTTCTTTCCACAGAAACGACGCGCGGTATAAAAATAAAGTCTACATTTTTCTCACATAAATTGGCCACATGGCCTAAAAACAATTTTACCGGCAGGCAGGTTTCTTCTACCGCCGCCCGCACGCCCTGATCGAGAATATGTTTTGTGGTTTCGTCAGATAAAACAATTTCCGCACCCAAAGTCTGAAAGAAAGCTTGCCATGCGGGAAAGTAATAGTAATAAAGCAACGCGCGCGGAATCCCAACAGAAAAACTCATTTTACACCTCCAAAATTTTAACCTACTCCTGCGGCATTCTGTCTTCATCAGAGGGATGCAGCGCGGCAGGACGCCGCTTGTCTAAAGACAGCGGTTGCCGTAAAAGCACACTGAAAAAACCGCTTAAATTAAACGGTATCAGCGGCCACAGATACGGCACGCCAAAGGAATTATTGGTGATAAGGCGCAAAACAACCAGAACTACCCCCGCCACAAAACCCGGCAGTTTAAACATTCCGGTGATAAGCAGCATAAATAAATGCACCAGCCGGTTGGCTTGACTTAATTCCCAACTGGAGGTGGCAAACATGCCCACTGCCACCAAACCGCCGTAAAGCAGCACTTCCGGTGTAAAAATCCCCACATCAATGGCAATTTGTCCGATAAGCAGTGCTGCAATTAAGCTTAAGGCTGTAGCCAAAGGGTCAGGTGTATGAATACCGGCAATGCGGATTAAATCTATGCCGAAATGAATTAAAATAAACTGGAGAAAAAGGGGTATATTGCCCACTTTCTGCGGGCCGATAAACTTTAAAGCTTCCGGTAAAAGTTCAGGCTGTAAAGATACCAGCAGATACAGCGGAGCCAAAAAAACCGAGATCAGCACGGCAAAAAAACGTATCCAGCGCACATAGATACCGGAAAAGATATTTTGCCTGTATTCTTCAGCATGTTGTAAATGGTGAAATAAAGTGGCCGGTAAAATCATCACCGCGGGGGAACTGTCAACCATAATCAGCACATGTCCCTCGAAAAGATGTTGTGCCGCCACATCGGGTCGTTCTGTATAACGGACCAGGGGAAAGATATTCCACCTGTTTAAAGTGATGAACTCTTCCACAGATTTTTCCGCCATGGGCACGCCGTCAACATCTATTCCTTTTAAACGCTTACGAACATTGGCTACAAGTTGTGGACTGGCAATATCTTTGATATAAACCATGGCCACATCCGTTTTGGAGCGGCGTCCCAAACGTATTCCCTCCACCCGCAGTCCCGGATCACGTACGCGGCGCCGTACCAAAGCAAGATTGAAAATCATGGTTTCCACAAAACCGTCACGGGAACCGCGCGTCAGCCTTTCCGTATCAGGCTCCTCCGGGCTGCGGGCAGGATATGACCTGGTATCAATGACAATGGCTTCGGTTTCACCCTCTAAAAAAAGCGCCATTTGCCCTGATAAGACTTCATCAATAATGGCGGAAAGCTCCGTAATAACCTCCAGTTCCATGTAGGCGATTTTTTGCGTGACAAGTTTTTGCACCGGGTCGGGACAGAGTTCGGTCCGCGTCATTTGCGTTAGCTTCTGTAAAATCAGCGCTACCACTTCACCATTGGTCAAGCCGTCAATATAAAGCAGAAAGCCTTTTTTACCACCCAAATCAAGATTTTTCGTTAAAACATCAATGCTTTCCCCTGCTCCCAGTTTTTCTGTCAGATACTTCATATTTTCAGCCAACTTAGGACTTACTTTTGCGGGATATCCTGATGTTTTCACCATTGCCCACTTCCTTTGAGAAAAAACCCTCCGCAGCGGAGGGCCTGATTAACGATCTTTTACTCTAAAAGCAATTTTGACATTTGCTTTGTACTCAACTATTTCACCGTTATTAACATTGGCGGTTAAATTTTTTATTTCCACCCCGGCAATATTGTCAATGCTTTTGGCAGCACCCCTCACCGCATTTTTTACCGCATCTTCCCAGCTCACCTGGGAATCACCTACTAATTCAACAACTTTAATAACAGCCACAGCATCACCTCCTTAGTTTGCAAATAGTTTCCCCCAAAAGACAAAAAAATACACGATCCTTTTTAGGATCGTGTCCGCACCGGTTCTTCACTTAATTCTCGATACAATTTATGTAAAACTTTACGCTCAATGCGTGAAATCTGCATCTGCGATAAACCTAAGATTTCTGCCACCTGCTGTTGTGTTTGTTGGCGGAAATAGCGATAAAACATAACTTGTCTTTCTCGCTCGGGTAAATTGTTTAAAGCCTCCTGCAAGGCCAGCCGGTCAATTACTTCCTCTGTTTCCGCCGGCACGGCCAAAAGCTTTGCCCTTTGCCCCTGGCTTTCCACATCCAGGGAAAGAGGTAAACGGGAAGCATCCAACGCCATTAAAACTTCCTCCCGCTCCAACTGGCAGGCAGCTGCCAGTTCCTTCAGTGTGGGCTGCCGGCCCAGACGCTGCTCCAATTCCTCCTGCACTTTTTTTACACGTCCCGCTTGCTGCTTAACAGCGCGACTGTATTTTACCGTACCTTGTCCCCGTAAATACATTTTTATTTCCCCGGCAATGAAAGGCACAGCATAAGTGGCAAAGGACGTATTGCGGCCGGGATCAAAACCTTTTAGTGCTTTCAAAAGACCAATACAGCCTACCTGAAACAAATCCTCACTTTCTGCATATTCACCGCGATAACGTTTGACCAGACTGTGCACAAGGGGCAAATGTTTCGTAAAAGCATCATCCATGGGAGCCATTACGTCTCTGTAGGCTCCTTTTTACCAAAGATTTTAACCATTTTCACTGTTGTGCCCTTACCGGGCTCTGAAATCACATCAATTTCATCCATAAAATTTTCCATAATGGTAAAACCCATGCCGGAACGTTCCAATTCCGGTTTCGAGGTGTAAAGCGGCATGCGCGCCTGTTCCAAATCTTCGATACCGACCCCGTAGTCAATGACAGTTACCTCCAGTCTTTTCCCTTGCAAAGTGGCGCTGACAACAATGGTGCCGCTTTTATTTTCGTATCCATGAATGACGGCATTAGTTACTGCTTCGGAAACGGCGGTTTTTACATCGGAAATTTCATCAAGGGTGGGGTCTGCCTGGGCGGCAAAGGCTGCCACCACAATGCGGGCAAAAGCTTCATTTTGCGATTTACTGGGAAATTCTAATTTCATGTAGTTTTCCATCTTTCTCCCCCCTATGCTCCGCTTAAAGCATCTTCTTCGCTGCGGCAAATAGTAATTCTCTTTTGCAGGCCGGCCATTTCAAAAATGCGTTTTATTCTTTGGTTTAAGCCGCAAGCAAGGACCTTGCCGCCTTTTGCCGAAACCAATTTGTAGCGTCCAAGGACCATACCCAGCCCGGAACTATCCATAAATTGGACACCTTGAAAGTCAAAGAGTAAATCGCGCACCCCTTCTCGCTTCAGTTTGGCATCAATTTTTGTCCGCAGCTTTTCTGCCGCGTGGTGATCCAGTTCTCCCACCATCCGTACGATCAGGGTCGTGCCAACTCGTACAAACTTTGCGTCCACGAGCTCCTCTCCTTTGTCGATTAATTCCAGTCTTAAATTCGACCGCAGCCTCGCCAACTCCTGCCACAAAAAGTAATTTACACCTCTTCCTGCCGGAGTTTTACCGGGTTAAAACCTCGCAACATTCACTTCACACCCAAAGAAAAACAACCGGCACCTTGGCGAGGTGCCGGTTGTTTACCGTTTGCCAAAACGCAACCAGGCATTAACATAACGTTTAAAAAAGGTGATAAAATTTGCCCGTTCCACATCTGCGGCAGGGACCAAAGCAACACTTCCCAGTTCTTCGCCGTTTTTACCTTTTACGACCAAGCTGCCGATATTTTGCCCTGTGGAAAGCGGTGCCGGCAAACGTTCCGCCAAATTAATTTCTTCCGTTAAATCTTGCCTTGCGCCCTTGGGCACCAAAAGTGCCAAGTCATCGGCTGCCAAAACGTTTACCTCCGTCATTTTACCTTTATCAACGGCAACTTTACCCAGCACTTCACCTTTTTTGACAATGGGGATACTTTGGAAATTGGCAAATCCCCAGTCTAAAAGCTGGCGCGCTTCCGCAAAAAGAGCGGGGCGGCCCGGGGCTTTCATAATTACAGCCAAAAGGCGTGTATCGCCCCGTTTGGCCGTGGCGGAAATACAATTTCCGGCCTGATCGGTAAATCCGGTTTTTAAACCGTCTGCGCCCTCATAAAAACGGACCAAATTATTGGAGTTACTGAGAAAAACACCATCTTCTTTCTTAATTTTGCCTTTTAAAAACTCTTCATCCATCCAGATGCTTAGCCACTCATGGATTTTGGGATAGCGCATTAATTCCAATGACATGAGCGCAATATCATAAGCTGTAGTATAGTGGTTTTCATCATGCAAGCCATGGGGATTAACAAAATTGGTGTTTTTCATGCCTAAGGCTTTAGCCTTGGCATTCATTTGCTCCACAAAGGCTTCCGCAGAACCGGCCAGGTATTCAGCCATGGCCCACGCACCATCATTGGCGGAACCGACACCGATGCCGATCATTAAATCTTCAAAGGAAACCCGGTCGCCGGGGGAGAGAAAAATCTGTGAACCGCCGTGGGCAGCTGCTTTTTCACTGATGGGGATCATATCCGTTAAAGCAACTTTTCCCGCTTCCAGCGCTTCCATGGCTAAAAGCATGGTCATAATTTTCGTGACACTGGCCGGATACAGTTTTTCGTGGGCGTTATGTTCATAAAGGATCTGTTTGCTGCCCACGTCCATTAACAATTGAGCTTCCGACTGAAAATTAAATTCCACTGCCTGTACCGGCACTGCTGTCATCACTAGCAGAAAAACGACTAAACAAGAGACAAATCCTTTTTTCATCATGGCAATTTCCTCCCAGCGTAAAGTAGCTCTTACTACTAGTTTCCGGCGGAAAACAAAAAATATACCGGCTAAAGCCGGTAGATTCCTATTTTTTGCAATTAAACCTAAAGGATGCGATCTAAAATTAACGGAGGAATTTCTGGTTTTTCCGCGGTAATGACAAAGGCTTGTGCCAAAATTTCTGCCGCCGCTTCTATTTTTTCTAAATTACTGCAAAACATTTCTGCTACACACTCCCCGGCTGCCACTGCATCGCCGGTTTTTTTCTGCACATAAATGCCGGCGGTAAGATCAATGGACTCACCCTTTTGCTGGCGTCCTGCCCCCAGCAAAACTGCCGCCTGCCCCACTTTCCGGGCATCTAAACGCGCAACAAAGCCGGAAGTCTTTGCTGTTAGTTTCCTGCGGTGCCGCGGCTGCCCCAGTAGGCTGTAATCATCCGTGACCGCCGGATCTCCGCCCTGGGCAGCCACAAAACGGCGGAAATATTCAAGTGCCCTGCCTTCCACCAGAAGTTTTTTCAGACTATTTTTCGCGGTTGTCAAATCAGTTTCTTTTCCGGCCAAAAGCAGCATTTCCGCCCCTAAAGCCAGGCACAGTTCTTCCAGATCAGCTGGTCCCCTGCCTTTAAGTGTCTCCAGGGCTTCCACTACTTCCAGCTGATTGCCCACGGCAAAACCTAAAGGTTGGTCCATATTGGTAATGAGGGCAACAGTTTTTCTACCTAAACTGTTGCCGATGGCCGTCATAATCAAAGCCAGTTCCCTTGCCCTCTCAAACTCCGGCATAAAGGCGCCGCTGCCTGTTTTCACATCTAAAACTATAGCTTGGGCGCCGGAGGCAATTTTTTTACTCATGACGGAGGAAGCAATTAAGGGGATACTTTCCACCGTGGCCGTCACATCCCGCAGGGAATATAATTTCCCGTCCGCCGGTGCCAGTTTGGGCGTCTGGCTAGTGATGGCCACACCGATTTCCCGCACTTGTCTTTGAAATTCAGCTTGGGACAGATCCGTACGAAAACCGGGAATACAGGATAGTTTGTCAATGGTTCCACCTGTATGCCCCAAGCCACGACCTGACATTTTGGCAATTTTTACCCCGGCAGCCGCCACCAGCGGCAAAAGCACCAGGGTGGTTTTATCCCCCACCCCGCCGGTGGAATGTTTGTCCACCACAGTGCCCAGGGCGGAAAAATCCAAGATTTGGCCGGATTTTACCAGTGTTTCCGTTAGAGCCACAGTCTCCTGCCGGTTCATACCCTGCAAATATACAGCCATTAAAAAGGCCGCCATCTGGTAATCGGGAATTTCCTCCCGCACATACGCAAAAATAAAATCTTCTATTTCCTGTGCCGACAACGCCAAACCGTCTCGTTTTTTCTCAATGATCGCCAGTGCATTCATGAGCCTAGTCCCAACCTTGTACGCAAACTTGTTCCGGCAGCCAGGGGTTTTACGCCAAAGAGCTCGGCAATGGTCTGTCCCACATCGGCAAAAGTTTCACGCACACCTAAATTAACCGGTTTTACACCGGCGCCGTAAACTAAAAGCGGTACATATTCGCGTGTATGATCGGTATGGTGGCTGGTGGTGGGGTCACATCCATGATCGGCGACAATAAACAAAAGGTCCTTTTGCTTCATTTTGGCCAAAACCTGCGGCAACTGCCGGTCCACCTGTTCTAAAGCCCGGGCATAGCCTTCCGCATTTCTGCGGTGCCCGTAAACCATATCGAAATCAACCAGATTCACAAAAATAAGCCCGCGCAAAAAAGTATCCATGGCGGCAACCAGTGCTTGCATGCCTTCATCATTATTGCCGGTTTTAATTTTCTTTGTGACACCGCGCCCGGCAAAGATGTCAGAGATCTTGCCTATACCCAGTACTTCATGGCCTGCAGCCGCCAAGTGATCTAAAAGGGTAGGCTGCGGCGGCTCCAGCGAATAATCTTTCCGGTTGGCGGTGCGCACATACGCCCCTTTCTCTCCCACAAAGGGCCGGGCAATAACGCGTCCCACCGCGTATGCGCCCGTTAAAAGCCGGCGTGCCGTCTCACACCACGCATAAAGTGTTTCCAGGGGTACCACTTTTTCGTGGGCGGCAATTTGCCAGACGCTGTCGGCAGACGTATACACAATGGGAAAGCCCGTCTTTTCATGTTCGGGACCCAGTTCCTGGATGATTTCCGTGCCAGAGGCTTTCACGTTACCTAAAACTGGACGGCCAATGGCCTTTTCAAAGGCGGCAATCAGCTCAGGGGGGAAACCGTTTGGAAATACAGGGAAAGCTTGTTCTAAAACTACACCCGTTAGTTCCCAATGGCCCGTGGTTGTATCTTTACCCTTGGAACGTTCTGCCATCTTACCGTAAGCGGCCAGGGGCTTTTGCGGGCAAGGCACCCCTGCCACTTCCGTTATACAGCCAAGCCCCAAAGAACCTAAATGCGGCAGCTTTAAACCTCCCACGGCCTTTGCCAGGTTGCCCAAGGTATTGCTGCCTTCATCACCATATAAGGAGGCATCGGGCAATTCCCCGACGCCTAAACTGTCTAAAACAATTAAAATTACACGTTCAATTTGCATAAACCCCAAACTCCCCCTCCTTTTTGCGTTAAGCCCGCGGGTGCGTCTTTTCATATACATCTCTCAACTTGCGCCTTGTCACCTGGGTGTAAATTTGCGTGGTGGAAATATCAGCATGCCCCAGCATTTCCTGTACAGAACGCAAATCGGCACCGTTTTCCAAAAGATGCGTGGCAAAGGAATGACGGATGGTATGCGGTGTAATCTCCTTTGTAATCCCCGCCTGTCTTGCATATTTCTTAAGAATTTTCCAAAATCCCTGCCGCGTCATACGTTTACCGTGCTGGTTAACAAAAAGGGCGTTTTCACTTAAAGAGCGCACCAATTTAGGGCGGCCTTTTTGCAAATACTCATCCACATAGCGGGCTGCCACAGAGCCTAGGGGGATAATTCTTTCTTTATCACCTTTGCCGATACAGCGCAGAAAACCTGCTTCCAAATTAATATCACTGACATCCAGCGACATCAGCTCCGAAACGCGAATGCCGGTAGCATAAATTACTTCCAACATGGCTTTGTCACGCAAACCGCCAAGTTGCCTACAGTCCGGCTGTTCCAACAAAATCTCCACTTCCTGCGTACTTAACACGCGGGGCAGTTTTTTCTCAATTTTAGGTGATTCCAAATCAGCAGTAGGATTTTCGCTGATTCTTTTTTCCAGAAATAAAAAATTATAAAAAGAACGAATGGAAGCCAGATTACGGGAAAGCGTTGACGCAGCTTTTCCGTTTTTCTGCAAATGCTGTATGTAACCCACTACATGGTTTCGTTTTACTTCTTCAAAACAAGTCACACCGGACTGTTTTAAAAAAGCAGTGAAGGCGCATAAATCTCGATTATAAGCTTCTAAAGTATTGTCGGACAAGCCCCTTTCCACTGCCAAATAATGAATAAATTCCCGTAATGTCTGTTCCATGACGCTCTCCTTTATGTGATCTGCATAAATAAAACCCGCATGGCGGTCATTTCCTATATCCGGAAAAAATATTCGTCATAATTTAGACAAAATCCTTTTCCTTTAGCAAAATCATAACCCGTTTTGATAAAATTCATGCAAATAATACCTAAAGCGCGCTGCCAATTGGTTTTGCGCAAGCCCGTCTACATTTTCTGCCACCACAGGTAGAGAGGGTCTTGGCAGCACCGTACTTTCCGGTTGTATTGCCTGCAGCCAATAAAAATGTACTAGTGGTAAAACAAAAATTAAAATTAAAAAAAATAGTACCCACCGCCAAAAGCGTTTTGTTACCAGCACTATCATGCCGCAACCTCCCCCGGTTAAAGGCTTTTTATTATTATATGGAGGGTAGAACCTGCCAAGAACGTGCTCATTTAGAGCAAGGAAACAGTAAGGCGCATAAAAACCGGTGCCACCATGGTCTCCACCAAACTGCCGGCCACGAAAAAAACCCCTGCCAGTACAAGCACAAAAGTATACTGTAGTAAAGATTCACCATAAGCAAAATTCTGCCTGCCCCCAAAACGGCGGCAAAATAGCAGCCAGGAAAAGGAGAAAGCAAAGGCTGCGGCTACTACTGCTGCCGGCACAAAGAGCAAATTTTGCGGCAATACTGCCGCCGCCGCAAACATCACTCCCGCCAAGCCGTTTTGTTGTGCCAAAAAGCCCACTGTAAAGCCGATGGTAAAACCGCGATAAAACATGGCTCCCAGTACAAAAATAAAACCAAAGAAAAGATTACCGCAAAGCCACAGGAGCAAGAGAAATAAACCGTTTTGTAATAAAGACTGTTTTAAAATCAGCATTTGGTTTAAAGGTTTCTGCCCGGAAAGATAATCCACAAAACTAAAAAAAACTTGGTTTAATTCTTCAACCTGTTCCGCCGCCAACCAATAGACGGAAAGTGAACCGGCAATAATCCCGGCGGTAAAAAAGATGAAGACAAAAAGATAGACTTTTATATTCTCCTGCAGGTGGTGAAAAAATCTGGTTTTACGTCGCTGCCGCATAATTTTCCCTCCAGTCATGTCCATCATGCAAAGTTTATGCGGCAAAGATCAAGGATATGCCTGGACGGTCCCAGGCATAAATTTGCTGTTTTCACATATACCTACATTAAGGACAAGTCCCCATTTTAGGAGGGTAAAGATGCAAACAGTCTCTTCTTTTAAAAGTTTAATTTTTATCGGTACAGTACGTGAGCTGCGCCTTTATTTGCGTACATTACCTAAAAAGATGACTCTGCGGCATTTTCTTTGGCAACAGATTCACTAATTTTCTCTAAAATTAAAGCAGTGTGATGTGCTGCCGCCACCACCGCCAGGAAAAATTCAGGATCTTCAGCAAGCCCTCGTCCCATGGTGCAGCATAAATCCTCATATTCTGCCAGCACAGAAAGTGAGAGGCCTTCGTATGCATAAATGGCATGCTTTTCTTTTAGCCCGCTGGCAGTAATTTGCTGCCAGAGGTAATCATTTTTTTCCTTCGCCAAGACCGGTAGCGGCAGATCTGCCGCCACAAGTGCCGCCACCGTTAAAGCTGTCAAAGTATGGTGGGACAAGCCGCGATGGCGAGGTCGTTTATCTGCAAAACTGATTCTGGGCACGGCAATGGGGTATCCGCCCAAAGAAGCTACTCTGTTTACATTATCACCTAATTCCAGGCCAGAAAAACCAAAGGGTGTGCCGGTACCCACCACACCGGGCCCCATACAAATCATGGCGGTATCAGCCTGCAAAACATGCTTGGCTGCCAAAAGGCCGCTGTATACATTGACAGCTTCCAAATCGCCGCCAAAGGCATGCCCCGTGGTAATGGTGCCGCAGATGAAACCTCTTTCTTGCAATTGTCTAACTGTTTTACTAAAAAAAGCCGGCAGTGCGCCTCCGTCTGTCATGACGTAAGCCAGGCGTACATGTGGCTTTTTTTGTTTTAAGGCAATTGCCGCCGGTGCCAGCATGCTGTGTAATTCAGCCACCATCACAGGCATGCCCAAAAGAGTTTTTGCTTTTTTCATGACGGCATGATACGGGGAAACTTCCTCTTCCACAGCCAAAACGCGCACCTGTTGCGGTGTGTAGCGCAGCTTCATGATATGTCCCGGCCCCTGGCTGTCAGCTTCCAGACGTGACAAATTAAGGCAAACAAAATGCAGCCCGCCTGTACCCAATTCCAAGTCCACCGCCGTGGTATTTAAGACCACCTGGTCACCCACTTGAGCCTGACCGGTTAGAGGGACATAATTGAGAGCCTGGGCCTTTTCCTTTTCACATAGTACCTCCAACAGCTCACAGGCATCTCCTTGCCGTCTGACGGCTACAACTTTCCCCAGGCGGCGGTTATACAATTGGTAACACCTTAACTTTCGCGACAATCATCCCTGTTCCCTCCCGGTATGATATTCTCTTCGCCCCAAACGGTCAAAATAAGCTAAAAGCGGGTGCCGCGCAATATAATCTGTTAAAGAAATTCTTTCCGCCAAAAAATGTATAAATAAAAGCAGGAGAAAATAAAGGAACTGCCACCAAAAACCACCATACAGGACCACGGCCAAACCAACCATGGCCCCTAGAAGGTTTGCCCCGGCATCACCCAGCATGGCTTCACCGCGCAAGTCAGAGGGTAAAAATACCAGCGCCGTCACCAAAAAAGGAAATAGAAGCAGAATCTGCTCTTCCTGCGGGAAAAGCCAAATCCAAAGCAAAGCTAAGAGAAAAAATACTTTTAAGGCTCTACCGGGGCGCAAATCTAATAAATTCAGTAAATTTGCCGACAAAGCAATGAGGGCTGCTTCCCAAAAGCGCAAAAGCTTGAAGCCGGACAAGAAACATACCACCAGGAGACATATGCCAAAACCAAGGACTGCCTTGAGAAAACCGGTTGTGATCCTGCCGCAAAGTAACTGGCGAAAATGGCCAGCAAAGCCTTTGCTGGAGTTGTCACCCCAAAGATCATCCAAAACGCCTAAAATACAAAGGCCATAAACAAGCAAAAAAGCCGCAATCAGCAACTCTCCGGCCATTAATCCTTTACGGGCTGCCCAGATAGACGCCACCCCATATACCGGCAAAAAAGCTATGCCCATACTTTGCGGAATTCTTTTACCCTGATAATTTTCTTTGAGATGGCCTGTCCTTTGCCAAAAGGCGGCAGTAGCGGCAACTGCCACCACCGCCAGGAAGGTAGTAAGCCCCACATAGACAGCGACAGCCGTCAAGTTTTCACCCGTCCTTTCAGCCACAAATTACCAAAAGTTAAAAGTAAATCCCAAAACTGGCGTCCACGGTGGCAAAAACCGGCGAAATCGCGACTTGTTTCCCGGTGGTACATCTGCACGGGCAGCTCTTGGAATGTAAAACCGTGACGGAGACATGCTACCGTTAAGCCCACTTCCACCCCAAATCCGGTTAAAGCCGGTGCCGCCGCCTCCCAAACTTTACGCTTTAAAACACGCTGACCCGATAAAGGTGCCTTCGCTTTGTATCCACCCAAGCTCTTAATGCCAAAAACAGCCAGGCTTTTTACCAGACCAAAGCCGCCCTTTTTCTGCGCCGGCGGCAAGACGGCTACGGTCATATCTACTTTACCTGCTGCCACCGGCGGAATTAAATGTCTGAATTCATAGGCACTCTCACCTAAATCTGCATCAACAAAACAGAGAATCTCACCTTTGGCCTGCCTGACACCGACGGCCAGCGCCTTTGCTTTACCACTGTTTTGCGGTAAAGAAACAACAAAAGCTCCAGCCAAAAGGGCCTTTTGGGCGGTATCATCACAGGAGCCGTCATCAACTACAATAATTTCCGCAATTTGTCCAGTGGCAGCAAGGGCGAGAATAGTTTCTTTAATAGTTTTTTCCTCATTAAAAGCCGGTATAACTGCGGAAATCATTTTTCACTTCCTTGCTTACTAAAGGTAGCAATAAATTCATCGGCATTTTCCTTCAGGCCGAAGCTACCCACATTTCCTTGCAAAACAGAAAGGAGTGAATAGCGCCCAAAGACAGTATCGACATGATCAATGGTAGAAGCTCCGGCCGCCTTTACCTCTTTCAAAAATGAATTCTTGATTTCACTTGTTTCCACACCCACAAAGGGGATTTCTTTTTTTTGCAAAGTATTTAAAAAAGCTGTAAAAAACTCACTGTTGAGATTTTCCCGCTCACCCAAAAAAAGCAGCACATGTTCAGGTTTTGCGGCGGAAAATTTGTCCACGTTAACAGCTTCTTGCGCCATTAAGACAGTTAGCAGTTCCGGCAATTCACGTCCCGGCATTTCACCTAAAATAAAATCAGCAAGCGCCTGTCCTGCCTGGGCTAAACTTTCACCGGCAAAGTTTTTCTTAATGCCAATAACTGTGGTGAGCTCGGCTTGTGCATCTTCCAGCATTTGCAAAATTTCCGGCGGCGGAGCTGTTTCCTGATAAAAAATAGCGATCCTTTGCTGCTTCAAGACCCCGTCCACCACCAAGGGGTAAAGGGCTTCTTGATATTTTTCCCATAAATATAAATCCTGATGCAATTTTTGGATCTGGGCTTCCAATTCCAGGCGTGTCCGGTTAAGATTTTGAAAATCCTCCGCCATCTGCTCAATTAATAAACGCTGTTGTGTCACCAGCATATCCTCGGTGAACCCGGTGCCAATAAGAATACCTAGACCCAAGGCAAGAAAGACCGCAACCAATGAAATGATGTGATCACGTAAGCGAAACATGACAGCACCTCACAGGGCTAGACGTATTCGTAAAGCAATTAAACGGAAAATATGCCTGACCGTGGGATTGGTAAAAACCATAATCAGTACAGGAATGCTTGCCGCCAAGGCCAGCACAAGCAACCAGTGCCCGGAGATACGCCCCCGGTATAATTGGCTTACTCCACGGGCATCCACAAGGCGGTTGCCTACTTTTAAACGCACCAAAAATGTACTGGCCATCCCTTTGCGTCCCTTTTCCAAAAAATCAATCATATTGGAATGTGTGCCCACAGCCACAATTAATTTAGCTCCACATTCATAGGCAATGAGCATGGCAATATCTTCACTGGTCCCCGGTGCTTTCATGATGGTGGCTGAAAGACCAAGACGTTTAATGCGCTCCATACCCGGTGCTCTACCGTCTGTATAAGCATGCACAACACGTTCCCTGGCTTTAAATAAAGCCAAATCACTGACACTGTCCATATCACCCACTACCAGATCAGGAATATACCCATATTCCAAAAGGGCATCGGCACCGCCGTCCACTGCAATCAGCACCGGCTTGATTTCATCGAGATAGTGTTTTATGGCTTTTAAATCTTCCCGGTATGACTTACCGCGCACCACCACTAAAGCATGCCTGCCGGAAATAGGCACGTTAATGGGCGGTACTTCCAGATTACCCAAAATTAATTCCTTTTCTTTTAGTGCATATTCCAGCGTATTTTGCACAAAATCATCTAATAAATTATCAAGATTTTTTTCTGCCAAGGCTGTTTGGCGGCGGATAACTTCAGCATCCACAAGCCGCGCCACCGCCAGGCGCTTTTCACCGCGATAGATGGCATTCCCGCGAATGGTTAGGAGGTCGCCGTCTTTAACTTGTTCTAAAAGTTGACTTCCGGCTTGATCCAAATGGATGATTCTTGCCTGTAAAAGTTTTTGCGGGCCATTGTTAGGATAGCGACCCGAAATGGAGGTATCCGCATTAATGATCGCTTTTACCTTACATGCCACAAGGGACAAAGCCGCCAGTTCATCCAAATCACGATGATCAATCACGGCAATATCGCCGGGCTGCAATCTTTCAACTAAAATTTTCGTTCTTTTTCCTACTTTAGCCGGAGCACAGATAACACCGGACTCTTTTAAATTTAGTCCCATGACTCTGCTTCCTTAACACATTTTTCTTTTAGTATGTAATTAAGAAAAATTTTTAAACCCCTTTGGGCTAAATAATCAGCTTTCTTGTCCCGAGGGATTAAACTACCTAAAAACAAAAAGTGCACTCTCTCATTTTGAGGGCGCACTTTTATGCTTTTACTTTTGGTAAGTCTTTTAATGAACAGCTTTATTGTGTAAACGCAGGCGATCAGCTACTAAAGCAATAAATTCAGAATTTGTCGGTTTGCCGCGTTCCGTATTAATGGTATAGCCAAAAAATTTCTTTATGGTATCAATATTATTGCGTGACCAGGCAACTTCGATGGCATGGCGAATGGCACGTTCCACCCGGGAACTGGTGGTGTCAAATTTTTCCGCAATGCGCGGGTAAAGCACTTTCGTCACAGATCCCAAAAGATCCACTTCTTCCACCACCATCATAATGGCTTCGCGCAAATAATGGTAGCCTTTAATGTGGGCCGGTATGCCAATCTCATGAATAATATTTGTTACTTCGGCTTCTAAACTTGATTTTTTCATGGGTTTGGTCAAACTGTGGACAGTGGGGGTAGAAGCGGCACCGTTACCCAAAAGACGAATTCTTTCCACCAGCACCTCCATATTAAAAGGTTTAAGTATATAATATGACGCACCCAGCTCCACTGCTTTACGCGTAATATCTTCCTGCCCAAAGGCAGTTAACATAATAACCTTGGGTTTTTCCTCCATCTCATTTATTTTTTCCAAGACACCCAGTCCATCCAGGTGCGGCATAATAATATCAAGGAGCAGAATATCCGGCGGGTTTTCACGGATTAACTCCAATGTTTCTTTACCGTTATAAGCTTTCCCCACAATTTCAATATCCGGTTGTTGTTCAAGGTATTCCACCAGTAGGTCGCTAAATTCCCTGTTGTCGTCAGCTACAAAAACTCTTAGCATCCCCCAATTCCTCCCTCTTGACTTCAGATTAGTTTTTATTGCTTGAATTATTCGACATCTGGATAGATATTCCTTTTTTATTTCCGAGGATTTTTTATGAAACTGTGAAGAAAAAGATTATTTCGAAAAAGAGTGCCTAAAAATAAGGTAAAATTTTTTCTTTTCTAAGCAAAAACACCCTATTGGGTGTTTTTACGCACTTTTATCATATATTTCCTCCACTTGAACCCCTGTAGCCTTGTCGAGAATTTCTGCTTCCTGGACCATCCATTCGGCAAAAATTCCGTAGCCCCGGGTAGGGTCATTGACAAAAACATGGGTTACAGCGCCCACAAGCCGACCGTTTTGAATGATGGGGCTGCCGCTCATACCTTGTACAATCCCTCCGGTTTCCGCCAAAAGTCTTTCATCTGTAATGGCAATGACCATACCTTTGTCACCAGGGCGCGATTGCCTGTATACACGCTGAATTTCAATGTCAAACCTTTCAATGGTTGTTCCTTCAACTACCGTTAAAATTTCTGCCGGTCCGGTTTCCACTTGCGAAATTAAAGCCAAGGGAATAGCTTCTCTCATTTCACCTTTGACCGTCTCTTTGCGGGTCAGCCTGCCAAAAATCCCAAACATAGTATTTTTTTCGATGGTTCCTTCAATATCATGATCCTCCTGGAAGATACCGGTTTTCTCACCGGGATATCCACGCCGGGCAGCTTTTATATTGATTATATTTGCTTTGACAATCTGACCTTCGCGCACTTCAATGGGTTGATTGGTGTCCATATCTGTAATGACATGTCCTAAAGCTCCGTAAATTTTCGTCTCCGGGTCGTAAAAAGTCAGTGTACCGACCCCCGCCGCTGAATCCCGGACATATAAACCAATACGGGGCTGGTGTGTTTCCACACACATAATGGGCTGCACATCCACTGTAAAGCGATTCCCGTTGCGTTTGACTTCAAAGGAAAGCTTTTGTTTTTTGACCGTCCGTTCACGGATAATCTGGCTCACCTGGTTGGCGTCTTGTAATTTAATCCCGTCAATGGCTAAAATCACATCGCCCACTTCTATGCCTGCCTCCTGTGCGGGAGAACCTGTACGGTCCGGTCCTTGCACCTGATGGTGGCCGACCACAAGCACTCCTTCGCTATGCAGCTTAATGCCAATGGAATGGCCGCCAGGTACCAGTTTTTTCTCCGGCACTACATTAACTGTCAGCTGCCGTAGCGGAATCACCCCAAAAAGACGAAATTCCAGGTTTACGGATCCTAAACCCTGCGCACTAAACTGGATGGGAGAGCGTAAATTTACTTTGCTGTCTTGATGTGATACCGGTTTGCCATTGAGGGCCAAGACACCATCTTTATCACCTCTGACGGAGACAAAAAATGGTGAAGCTATGTTAACATAATGATAGTGGCCTTCCAAAAGGCGCAGCTCATTTTGTAAAGAGAGCCAAAACCGCCAGGGAAACGCAGTAAGCATGAGCAACAGCAGCCCCAGAGTTATCAGGGCTAGTTTACGTCTGCCAAACTTTCTTTTCACGCGGTTATCACTCCTTACTGCAGCAGGTAGAAAAATCACCTCCAATTAAAAAAAGAAGCCTGAACGTAGTCTTAAGATAACCGCGTAAAAATTTTTTTATGCGGAGTTAGTTTACATAATTAGCATGTATGATCTGGTTATATTGTTATGTTAAAAGACGGTTAAAATAAAAAAAATCTTCAATAAAATTATTGAAGATTACAAGCAAAATTATTAAAGATTTTTTGCTGTAGCCAAAAGTTGGCGGGCATGCTTTAAAGTAATTTCGTCCTGGCCGCCAAGCATCCTGGCCAGTTCCATTTCCCGCTCCTGCCCAGTTAATTTTTTCAGGCGTGTTACTGTACGCCCATTTTTATTTTCTTTAAAAATTACGAACTGGTGATCGGCAAAAGCAGCTATAATTGGTTGGTGGGTCACGCAAATGACTTGACAATGCCGGGACAACTGTTTTAATTTTTCCGCCACAGCCCGTATAGTCAAGCCGCCGATGCCGGCATCAATTTCATCAAAAATTAAAGTCTCCACCTCATCCTGCTCCGCCAAGACACTTTTGATGGCCAGCATCACGCGGGATATTTCTCCGCCTGAAGCAATTTTTGCCAATGGACGTAAGGGCTCGCCCACATTGGTGGTAAGCAAAAACTCAACCTGATCACACCCATAAGGTCCACAGGGAATCTGCTGCAGCTCTATCTGAAACTTGGCCGATGCCAGTGCTACACTTTGCAACGCTTCCGTAATTTGTAAAGCTAAAATTTTCGCCGCTTTTTGGCGCCGTTTTGTCAAATCGGCTGCAGCTTTTTGCAAACCGGCCTTTACCTGTGTTATTTCCGCCGCAAGCTTCTCGCGCTTGGCACTGCGTCCTTCAATTTCTGCCAGCTCCGCTTGCAGCGCCGCCGCCGTTTCCTGCACTTCCGCCACAGTTTTACCATATTTATTTTTCATGGTGCGGTAAACCTCTAAACGTTCAATAGTTTCCTGCAGCAGTGCATCGTTAAGCTCTATATTTTCCTGATAAAAACGCAACTCTGAGGCGATCTCTTTAAGCTGCTCCGCCACTTCGCTCATCCGGTCTAAAAGGGGAGAAAGCGACTCATCAAGGGCACAAGCCGCCGCTAATTCCTTTTCCATATAACCTAAATGATCTAAGACTGCTCCTTCATGACCGCCCTCAGATAAAAGGGCATAAATGCGGCCGGTAATCTCTAATAGCTGCCGGGCATGGGAAAGACGGCGAAAACGTACTTGCAATTCTTCTTCTTCCGCTGCTGACAAATTGGCCTGGGCAATCTCCTCTAACTGAAAGCGCAGAAAATCGGCCTGCCTGGCTACTGCTGCCTCATCGCCCCCCAATTGGGCCAATTCTTTTTCCAAATTCTGCAGCTGCCGGTAAAGTGCTGCTACTTTTTGGCGGGCTGCCAACAACTCCTCCCCGCCAAAGGCATCTAAAAGCTCGCGCTGCGTTGCCGGCGCTAAAAGTGACTGCTGCTGGTTCTGCCCGTGCAGGTCCACCAGCCGCCTGCCGCAGGCGGCCATTTCTGTAAGCGGCTCTATTTTACCATTAAGCCGGCACAGATTAGGGCCGGTACGCCTGATTTCACGGCTAAAAATATATTCTTTTTCCTGCCCGCCGGGCAAAGCTGCGGTAAATACAGCCTGCAAAAGCGCACTTTCCTCGCCGCTGCGAATTACTTCCGCCGAAGCTCGCTCGCCCAAAAGCAGGCTTAAAGCACCCAGCAGCATGGATTTACCTGCACCGGTTTCCCCGGTGATCACATTTAAACCTTCCTCCGGGTAAAATGTCAGGTTGTCAATTAGCGCCAGGTTCTTTACTTCCAACACACGCAACATGACAAGCATTACATCCTTTCCGGCTCCCGGTGTATCACCTTTGCCAGTTTTCGATGTAAGAGAGAATAAAAATCTGACCCTTGCAGTTGTATCAGGGGCGTTGTCAAGGGTGCCCGTGTAACCTGAATCACATCATTATCTTGCAGTGTATACGCCAACTGCCCGTCCACCGTCATGGTCACATCAATCTGCCTCGTCCACGGATGGATGGACACCCGCTCGCTACTGTCAACAATGACGGAGCGGTGATGTAAAAGATGCGGACAAATAGGAGTAATAATCATAACGTCTAAAGCAGGATTGACAATGGGCCCGCCGGCAGAAAGGGAATAGCCGGTAGAACCGGTCGGCGTGGCAATGATAATGCCGTCACTGGGATATGTTTCCAGGTGTTTATCATTCACATATGTATCGAGGTAAATAATGCGCGATGATTGGCCTTTACTAATGACAATATCATTTAAAGCAGTATGTTCAGAAACTGTCCTGCCGTCGCGCATGACACGGGCGGAAAGCATGAGCCGGTGTTCCGCTTTATAATTTCCGGCTAAAAGTTTCTGCAACGCCGCTTCCAGGTTAGGCGGTTCCACTTCGGCCAAAAAGCCCATTTGTCCCAAATTTACCCCTAATAAAGGTAAATTCATGCCGGAAAACCGCCGTGCAGCACGTAAAATGGTACCATCGCCGCCCAGGACAATCACCACATCAACAATACCGGCAAAAGCTTCCGCCGGTATGGTTTCAATGCCGGACAGCGGCACTGCCTCCTCGGAAGCAGCCAGATAGATGTCAAGATTATTTTGGCGGCAAAAGGCTACAATGCGCTCAATCATTTTTTTTACTTCTTGTTTTTTTTGCCAGTTGGGGACAATACCTAATCCTTTCATAGGCCCTCCTGTTACAGGTGGAAGCAAACTTCCTGCACCTTTTCTTTTTCCACATGGATCATGACCACGCCACTGACACGAAAAACCAGGGCATCGCGCAACAGGCGTTCCCGCCACACCTTTGAGTGCAAGCGAATGGCTTTTGCTTCTTTGCGTACGTGGGCAACAAAAAGGCGGCCGCCACGTTTCACCAGCAAATCACTTTTGATGGCAAAAGGATAGGGCTGTCCATCTATTTCCATGCGCACATTAACTGTTGGTGTTGCTTTTAAGACTTCATAGCCTGCTGCTTCTAACAGCTGCACAGCTTTTTTATGTACAGATCCTACCTTTCCACCTTGGATTTTTCGCCGCCGCTGTCTTAGCCACCACCACAGGGCAGCAACCAGCAAAACACCCAGCAGGATCCAATCTTTCATTGACATAGAAAACCACCTGCCTAAACTTTAATTCGTCATTTTAAGGCAGGTCTCCTTTTTCGCTTAAGTTTTGGTGTGCTAAAGCGACAATTTGGGTATAATCTATCTCTTTCCCCGGTGTAGACGGCTTTTGTCGCAGGTGAAGTAAATATTCAATATTGCCTTGTGGACCGCGGATAGGCGAATAGGTGGCATTAATCACCGCATAACCTAATTCCGCCGCCTTGGCAGTTATGTTTTGCAGCACTTCATAATGGTCTTCGGGTTTTTTGACAACGCCTTTTTTGCCCACACGATCTTTGCCGATCTCAAACTGCGGCTTTACTAAAGTTACTATTTCCGGCACACCAAGTTTTTGTATCACTGGCAGCACCAATGCCAAAGAAATAAAAGAAACGTCAATGGCGGCAAATTCCACCGGATCTTTTATTGCCTCCGGCGATAAATAGCGGATATTTGTACGCTCCAAAAGCACAACCCGCTCGTCCTGGCGCAGGCGCCAGTCAAGTTGCCCATAGCCCACATCAATGCTATAAACTTTTTGCGCGCCGTGCTGCAGCATACAATCGGTGAAACCGCCCGTGGAGGCGCCTACATCTATGGCTGTTTTGCCGGTTAAATCAATGGCAAATTCCCGCAGCGCCTTTTCCAATTTTAAACCGCCGCGGGAAACATAACGGGGCAGCTCTTTTACTTCCAAGGCGGCATCCGTGGCCACTTGTGTTCCCGGTTTCTCAATCTTTTGGCCGTTTACGTAAACCAGCCCTGCCATGACAGCCGCCCGGGCGGCAGAACGACTGGGGAAAAAACCTTTCTCTGCTAACAGCACATCTATTCGTTTCCGCTCTGCAGCCATGATACAACCTTCCCTCTTCTGCCGGCCATTTCTAAACAAGTTTGGACTATCCGCTCCACCGTTAAGCCTAAATGAGACAAAAGCTCATCTTTGGCGCCGTGCTCCACAAAAGAGTCGCCGATACCTAAACGTTTTACATGAATATTTCTGTACCCGTTCAACTCCAAAAATTCCAGAACCGCCGAACCAAATCCCCCGGCCAAAACATGTTCTTCAACAGTGAGCAAACCAAAACGGCTGTTTAAAGCGGCGCGGGTAATTAACTTGCCGTCTAGTGGTTTAATAAAGATGGGATCGATTACGGCAATGCTCAAACCTTGCTTTTCCAATTGTTCCGCCGCTTTTAAAGCCAAATTTACCATGGTACCCACGGCGAAAATGGCAATATCTTTACCCGGGCGCAGTTCCTCGCCCTGTCCCCAAGGCAATGTGCGCAGCTGCTCCAGCTTTACACCCAAGCCTTTACCGCGGGGATAACGGACAGCCACCGGACCATTATAGTTTAAACCTGTCAGTAAAGCATGCTGCAACATATTCTCATCGCGAGGTGCTATGATGTTCATCTGAGGGATATGGCGTAAATAAGCCAAGTCAAAAACACCTTGATGCGTCTCACCGTCCTCGCCCACAATGCCGGCACGATCCAAGGCAAACAAGACAGGAAGATTTTGGATGCAGACATCGTGGACAATTTGGTCATAAGCACGCTGTAAAAAAGTTGAATAAATAGCTACCACAGGGCGAAAATGCTTGCGTGCCAAGCCGGCGGCAAAAGTTACGGCATGTTGTTCGGCAATGCCCACATCAAAAAAGCGTGTAGGATATTTTTTCGCAAAGGCATCCAAGCCGGTACCATCAGCCATGGCCGCCGTAATGGCCACAATTTTTTCGTTCTCCTTCGCTAAAGTAATTAATGTATCGCTGAAAACTTCAGTATAAGTGGGAGGAGAATTTTGCTTGCCGGGTTGGGGCGGATTTAACGGGTCAAAGGGGCCAACACCATGATAAAAATTTGGTTGTTGCTCTGCAAGCTCATAGCCTTTACCTTTTCTTGTTAACACATGCACTAAAATTGGTCCCTTTAATTTTTTTGCCCCCATTAGGGTTTTTTGTAGTTTTTGCAAGTTATGACCGTCCACCGGCCCCAAATAAGTAAAACCTAATTCTTCAAACAGCATGCCGGGAACAATTAATGTTTTTACTGCATCCTTAACGCGCTCCACAGATTTAATCACTTTACCGCCAATGGCGGGGATTTTGCGCAAGATTTCTTCTATATCTTCTTTGAGACGGAAATATTTCGGATCAGTGCGAATGCGTTCCAAGTAAGCAGCCAGCCCGCCCACATTCTGGGAGATAGACATTTCATTATCGTTCAGAATCACAATTAAATCGGTTCCCATATCACCGGCATGATTTAAAGCCTCAAAGGCCATGCCTCCACCCATGGCGCCGTCGCCGATTACAGCCAGCACAAAATAATCTTCCTGCAAAAGATCCCGGGCTTGCGCCATGCCTAAAGCTGCGGAGATGGAAGTGGAACTGTGCCCGGTCTGAAAGACATCATGCTCGCTTTCCTTCAATTTGGGAAAGCCACTTAATCCGCCAAACTGCCGCAAAGTATCAAAAAGGCCGGCTCGTCCCGTTAAAATTTTATGCACATAACATTGATGACCAACATCCCAGATAATCTGATCCCGGGGACTGTCAAAAACACGATGAATGGCCAAAGTTAATTCCACAACCCCCAGGTTGGGGGCCAAATGTCCTCCTGTTTTGGAGACTTTTTCCACCAAAAAGGATCTAATTTCACAAGCCAGTTCCTGCAACTCTTTTGTTTTTAATTTTTTTAAATCGGCCGGTTCTTTAATTGCCGGCAACCATTTATACATGCTGTAACCTCACTTTCGCCTGGGAGGAAGGGCATGCCCAAAAAAGATCTTTTTCGCGAAAAGCGTTTCGATTTTCAGCAAAACATAGGCAAAACCCAGTACAATCTCTGTAGATTTTTTTAGGGCATATGTTTTACCAAGGGCTTTTCCCCCTACGGTCAGCGCAGATATTAAACCGGTGGCAACGATACTGATGACTGTATTGTCGCGGAAAAAACCTTTTGTCACTAAATTTAAGACCAATAATGCGCCCAATGTCCCGCTCACTACACCGGCAATATCGCCGATGACATCATTACAAAAATTAGAGAAACGATCGGCATTACGTACGATATATAAAGCTTCTCGGGCTCCCGGCACTTTTTTAGCAGCTTTGGCTAAAAAGGGCGCTTCTTCCGCCGCCGCCGCGGCAATACCAATCATATCAAATATTATACCGACAAAAATAATAAATAATAAAACTATCAGCGCTAAAATAATTGAATTCATACTAAAAAAAATTGCTTGTGAGAACAAGCTCATGAGCAGTGAGAGAACAAAAGTCCAGAAAGTTATGGTTACCACCCATAACAGCTGGCTCCGAACCCTTGGTTTTTTTGCCATTACTTCCACCCCGGCGGCGACTTTTGTACTAAATATAAAGAAAAGAGTTTCAGGCAACCTCTTCCTTCTCAGCCAGTATATAACATCACATCATAAAACCGTAGGTGAGCAACCCGCCAGATAAACGCTACGGCTTAAGGTCCAGCTGGTTTTCCCAATTAGTCACCCGGCCGTCGCCGTGCCGGGCCGTTTCCATTTAAGACTAATTTCATTGCGTCGCCGGCAATGAGGCTGGATTGCCACTGAGACCGTACTTTAATCTCTGACGAGTCTCTCTGTTAGAACAGTCTAGGAGTTTTCCTCGACAGTACAGAACCCGCTTCCTAGCCTCTTTTGCAGAAACGGTTTCATACCTGCAGACCTTGACTGCACGTACTCTGCCGCCCCCACTCAAGGCAGGCTACACTGTACACAGCGCGAACCGCATACAGGTTCTTCCCAAGCCGTAGTCATTTACCCACTACGGTAATTCACCACAAACTTGGGTCTCCACGGAGCTAGGGTCAACGCCTGCATGCCTTTGCAGATCGCCCCAACTCCTTAACTCCCAGCACCAGCCCCCGACTGGGCGTCAGCGGCCAGCACCAGGAACTTCATCGATGTGCCCTTAACGGATTTTTAGGCCCGTCTTCGGAAGCGACCGTACCGACTAGAATACTGCGCCACCTACGGATTCTTGCCAATATTTTAACATATTTCTATCATCTCCTACAACTACGCCTATTCCACTTTAAATCCTTTGGCTTTAGTTTAAAGCAAGTGGCACCTGCGGCGTCAATCCACTCCCGGGTATGCTGCCGCTCACTTCATTTTTCATCTCCTAACCACAGTAACCCATTTCCTTTTCTTTTAATGGGTGCGGTTAACCAGCATTTGCGCCAAGCTTTTTAAACTTTCAGCCGCTTCACCGAAGGGCTCTAGGCAGGCATCGGCTTCCGCCAAAAGTTTTTCCGCCTCTTTGTGAGCCGCCTCCAAACCATAAAGGGCCGGATAAGTTGCCTTTTGTTTTGCGGCATCTGAGCCGGTTTTTTTCCCTAAAACCTCTTCCTCACCGGTTATATCGAGGATATCATCGACTATTTGAAAAGCAAAACCAATTTTTTCTCCATAAGTGGAAAGCAGTGCCAGCTGCTGTGCGGAAGCTTGTCCCATTTTGGCCCCGCAGCGGATACAGCAGGTAATTAAAGCCCCGGTTTTATGGCGGTGGATATATTCCAGTGTTTCTGCATCTACAGGTTTGCCTTCCGAAATAATATCAACAACCTGCCCGCCGATCATACCGGCAGTACCGGCGGCACGGGAAATTTCCTGCTGTAAAGCCACCACTGTTTCTAAAGGCAGGTACTTGGGCGCTTCCCTGGCTAAAGTTTCAAAGGCGCAAGTCAGCAGGGCATCACCGGCCAAAATAGCCATGGCCTCACCGAAAACTTTATGGTTAGCCAGGCGCCCGCGCCGGTAATCATCATTATCCAAGGCAGGCAAATCATCATGAATTAAAGAATAGGTATGGATCATTTCAATGGCACAAGCCGCCGGCAATGCATGCTCCAGCGGCACATTGAAAACATTAGCGGCTGTAATGGTTAAGAGGGGCCGCAAACGTTTGCCGCCGGCAAAAACACTGTAGCGTACGGCACGATGTATTTCTTCAGGATAGGCAGTTTCAGGCGGTAAATACTGATCTAAAGCTGCATCAACGGCGGCAATGATTTCTTTCCATGCTAGTTTCACTCTGCTTCCTCCTTTTCGGCAAAGGGAACAAATTCCATAGAATCCTTTAATAAAATCGAGACTTTTTGTTCCACCTCGTCCAGTTTACGACGTCCAAACTGCACAAGCGCCATCCCTTCCTGAAATAGCGCAAAAGCTTCTTCCAGGGGACAATCGTTTCGCTCCAATTTTTCCAGCACAGCTTCCAGTTTTGCCAAGCTTTCTTCAAAGGTTAAATTTTTAAAGTCAATTTCCTTCGTCATCTTCTTCCTCCGTGTATGTTTGCTGCACCACGGCAGCGGCGCTGCCGGACTGCAAGTAGATTTTTATCAACTCTTGAGGTTTGAGCAGAGTGGCATCCCGCACCACATTACCTTCTTCATCATAACAAATAGAGAAACCCCGCTCCAGGACGGCTTTAGGGTTCAAGGCCGTCAATTTTCCTGCTAAAAGCTCCAGTTTGCCTTTTTTACCTTGCAGATGATAAAGGATTTGATTTTCCAGGTGCGTAAAGAGGTTGTCCAAATTCTGCCTGGCTTGTTCAAGCCGCTGTGTAGGGCGGGTCAAGACATTTGCCGCCGCCAATTTTCCCAAATATCGCCTGTCCTGTTTCAGCTTATCTGTCATTTTGCTGACTAGGCGCTGTTTTGCCGTCTGCAAAAACACTAAAAGCTCCTGCCGGTCAGGTACTGCCAGTTCCGCCGCCGCCGTAGGGGTGGCCGCTCGCACATCGGCCACAAAATCGGCAATGGTAAAGTCGGTTTCATGACCCACGGCGGAGATAACGGGAATTTTAGATTCATAAATGGCCTGTGCCACAATTTCTTCGTTAAAGGCCCATAATTCTTCGATACTGCCGCCGCCCCGGCCGGTGATAATGACATCAATACCGGGAACTTGATTTAAAAAGCGCAGTGCTTCGGCAATTTGTCCCGGAGCTTCCGGTCCCTGCACCAAAACGGGAACAATGAGAACTTCCGCTTGCGGGTAGCGGCGGGATAGTGTGGTCACGATATCGCGTACGGCTGCCCCGGTGGGGGAAGTAACTACTCCGATGCGCTTGGGAAAACGGGGAAGCGGTTTTTTGCGTGCCTGCGCAAAAAACCCGGCCGCTTCCAATTTAGCCTTTAATTTTTCATACGCGGCATAAAGGGAACCGATACCATCTGGCACCATGGTCTCCACATATAATTGGTACTGGCCATCACGTTCATATACCGAAATCCTGCCGGTAGCCACCACTTTCATGCCGTCTTGGGGCAGAAATTTTAAACGGCTGTTGGCACTGCGAAACATCACGCAGCGCAGCGCCGCTTCACTGTCTTTGAGCGTAAAATACATATGGCCTGAACTGTGATGCTTAAAATTGGAAATCTCGCCGCTTACCTGCAGATAACTTAAATACGGATCGGCGGCAAAGAGGCCTTTTATATACTTGGTTACTTGTCCTACCGTTAAAACAGGTGTTGCTTTTAATGAGAAATTCATCTTCACACTCCGCTGGCTTCAATGATGTTTATTTCTTCTCCAACCTTCTGTGATCTCCTGCCCTTAGAGTTCCTTGGCCATAAATTTCTGCCGGGCAAAAAGGGCTGCTCCCACCGCATTATCCCCAGCATAGGCCGTTTGGGCAAAGGCACACTGCTCCCCCAAACTTTCCTGCAGCAGGCTGCCAATATATTTGTTGGCCATGACACCGCCCACAAAGAGGACAGGCTTTTGCCCGTGCACCGCCAGCATATTTTTAATTAATGTCAGCAGTGACTCACCAATACAATGTTCCACACCACGGGCAATATCTGCCGGTGCGGCTTCTTTTGCCGCTATTAGCCGCTGCACATGGCTTTCCGGTCCGGAAAAAGAAATTTCCGCCCCCTTTACTGCCACAGGAACTTTAATCGGCCTCCGTGCCCTTTGCGCCAATTTCTCCAAACTGGGGCCGGCGGGAAAAGGCAGCCCCAAAGCCACTCCGGTACGGTCAATAAATTGCCCTGCCTGCAGGTCCGCCGAACCGCCCAGTTTTTTTACCTCTATGGCGTCCGCAATTTTCACCGCCAACATTTCTGTGGTCCCGCCGGACACGTGCAACACATAGAAATCTGTCCAGGATACGGCGGCAGACCACACTCCTGCCAAAATATGGCTCTCCTGATGGGATAAGGACCAAAAAGGCAAATGCAAGAGTCCGGCCAATGTCCGTGCAAAGGAAGCCCCGGCCGTAAAAACAGGCATATATGACCCTTTTACCGGCCGCGGTTTATCACTGGCAGCAATGGCTTTTAATTTTAAAGCCGGAAGTTTTTCCCGGAGAGCGACAGCCAAAAGCGGTAGATTTTGCACATGCATAAATAGACCTTCGGATTGGCGCAAACCCCGTTTACCTTGCTCAACGACAAGCAATTTTCGCTCGTCAGCAAGCAAACGTCCCTGGTGGTCAATTACTGCCAGGGACGTTGTATAACAAGAAGTATCAATACCTAAAAACATCAGCTTTCACCTCCGCGGTGAACTCTCTGCTGAGCCAACCGGTCAAGGACGCCATTAAGAAATTTGCTGGACTCATCACTACTGAAAGCTTTACTTAATTCTAAAGCTTCATTAATGGCCACGGCCACCGGTGTCTCGTGACAAAAGAGAAGCTCATAAGCGCAAAGGCGCAAAATATTGCGGTCCACCGCTGCCAGGCGCTGCAGCTGCCAATTATGTAAACATTCAGAAACAGCTTGATCCAATGCGGCCAGGTTGGCAATGGCCCCCATTACCAAATCCCTGGCAAACTGGGCATCCTTCTCATTTAAGCCGTTTTCCTCTGCCAGGTTCGTTAAAGTAGGTTCAGGCTCGTTTTTGCCAATATCATGCTGAAATAATGTCTGAAAAGCAATTTCTCTCGCAACTCGTCGGCTCATAGACACTCTCCCGTTAATCGCTTTCTGGCCAAATACGCTGCAGTAGATTCTGCAAGCCTTCGTGATGATCAAAAAGACGGCCCACATAGACACCTATGGCAATACAGGCAAAAAGAAGCAAACTTTTCCAAAAGCCAAAGAGCAAAATGGCCAAGCCAACAATTAAACCCAGCAGGCCGCCAAGCACTTTTCCCCAGTGTTGGGCCAAAATCTGGCGCCATGCTTTTGCAGACACAATTACACCTTCCTTCGGATCTCTAACGGACAGGCTTTGCCACATCGGCGGCAATATTTTCCACAAAAACTTTTATTTCCGCCACCGTACAGCCGGTAGTATCTTCCACATAACTTTTCACTGCCTGCTGCAGCTCCGCTGTCACCTGTGGAAGATTTAAATCAGGTAAAGCCAGTGCCCGTAAAAAGATAATAATGCCGCCCTCTGCATGTAAAATCCGCGCTTTTACTTCACGCACACCCTGGACAGAGCGGGAAGCTTTAAGGACTAAATTTTCTATTGCTTTAAAACTAATACGCACCTCGCCCAGTGTACCTGCTTGGATGATTGTCTCCACGGTTTCCTCGCGGCGAAAGCTGTTAAGCAGGCAAAAAACCGCCAAGGCTAAAAGGATAACCGCCACAATCACATATTCCAGGCGGCCGTAAAGGACGGAAAAGCTTGTCTGCCATGCGGACTGCGGAATAAGGGTAAGTGCGGTTCCACCTACAATACCAGCGGCAGCAGCAAAGAAAAGGGCAAGCAGCAGTAAGCAAAATCTTTCTCGAGCTTTCATCGGCTATTCCAACTCCTTTTGCAGCACGGAGTAAAAACTCACATAAAGCCCCTGCGCTACAGGGGCTTTATGCTCCTGCTAGCGCACTTGAGACTCCTCTTCTGTTTCCTCATTTTTCTGGGTATCAAAACTAATGCCTTGCACGTGTACATTTACCCTGGTAACTTCCAAACCGGTCATTGATTCAATGGCGTGTTTACAATTCTCCTGAATCTTCCAGGCCACATCGGGGATCCGTTCACCGTATTTAATCACAACATAAATATCAACGGCTGTTTGCTTTTCTCCAACTTCTACCTTAATTCCCTTTGCCAAATTTCGTTTACCCAACATGTCGGCAATACCGCCGGCGATTCCACCGCTCATTCCGGCAACTCCTTCCACCTCGGAAGCAGCTAAACCGGCAATAATGGCTACAACTTCATCTGCAATTTTGATTTGTCCCAATTCTGTCGGCATTAATTCCTCATGCACAGACACAGAAAACACCTCCTTATGTTAACAGCAACGCCTACTGTAACATTCTATATTATACCAAATTGCCCTTGCCAATACAATGAGAACCATTGGACACCCTTTTTGCTTTTTACTTCATAACTTGCTGCGCACTGTGCTCAATGACGGAGATGTTTTCCAAATTTACGCCGGCTGCCGTGCTCACCGCTTCGGCAATCTGCATAAATTCTTCTTCGCCAAGGGCCACAGCCGCCACTACTACATTAACCTGCCCATCTTTCATAAAAAATACTGCATCTTTATATCCTTGGGCTTTTAACATGTTTTCAATCATAAGTTCCTTTTCCATCAGTTCCACCATTGCCAAAAGCTGCTCCTCAGCTTTCTTTTTTCCCTCGGCGGAGATTTCCGGATTTTCAATCATTTGGTTCAGCATTTCAATTTCACTGGCCCGGACACGTTCCCTTTGCATGCGGTATTCCACAAAAAATGTCTCTGATGTTTCCAGATCCCAATTTTCCGGATTTAAATCCAAGAGATTGGTTTCCTCCGATTCCCCCTCTTCTTGTATGATAATTTCCTCCTCACCATCCTGGTTTATTACCTCCTGTATTTTTTCCGTGTCTGGGCCGGTAATGCTGATACGGTCATCGCCAATCTGTTTAACATACCAAATTGCCGCCACGGCCAAAATCAGAATAATCACTGTAGTTAATCTTTTTGTCGTCTCAAAACTCATTTTCTCCTCCCCTTTCTATTCCATCGCCAACACGGTAACCCGATGGGCCGGAACATTTAATGCTGCACAAACAGCCCTTGTAATTTCCTCCAGCAAAGCTGCTCCACCCTCTCCTTTAACCGTAACCATGACACCGGCTATGCGAGGCGTCTGTTCCCGCACCACTAAAGCTTGCTGGCCGTTATTGCCATGACTCATAACCGTCTCAGTGCGCGTAGAATTTTCCTCAATCAGTCGCGTTCCTCCACCTCCGTCCTTTTCCTCCGTCGTGCGTTGCGATATCTCTTCATTTTGTAAATATTCTTTAATGGGCCCGCTCTCCAGAGTAATGAAAACTTTGGCCGCTTTTACACCCCTAACCGATTCCAGCCGATCCTGTAGCTCCCGCTCTAGTTGTTCTTTATACGTGAAAAATGTTGTCACCGGCACTTGTGTTTGGCTGACATGCTCCCGGGGAGTTATTTCCACCTGACGCTTGGGAGTTGCACTAAGATACATGAAGTAAATGCCCACCGCGATCAACGCCACAATAAACCAGGTGGCATAGCGCATCTTCCCGTTTTGTTCACTTTTGATGGGCAATTTCTCAAGAATTTGCTGCCACAGGTTTGCTCCCACACTTTGCACCTCCTCCTGAAAAATTTGCGCTTTTCACTACTCTAAAAGCACATAAACTTCAACAATTTCTTGAGGTATTCCTAGTGCTTCACTGATGCTTGTTTCTAAGATTTTGTTGCGCTCCCTTACCGGCTTTACTTGTGCTGAAGGCTTGATTTGGATTTCCACCTTTTCAATGCGCGCAACTTCAGCCGGCATTTCATTTGCCTGCGCTAAAACATAGATCCGGCGTGGCATGCCAAACTCCAAATGATTGACGTTTTCCTCCAAAGTCAAGGCCATATCTAAAACCCGCCAATTTTCCGCCTGCAAAACAGTTTCAATTTTGTTTGCCAACAGCTCCCGGTACTGTGACAGCGTTAAATCCCAGTTAACCTGCTCCAACATGGCCTCTTGTACCGCCACCTCTTGTTCGGAAATAACATCATCCATCTCCAGCGACAAGCCCGCTAAACCCGGCAGCCGCAAAAGCATCCGCAGCGGCCCCAAAAGCATCAACATTAATACTAAACCGACCACCACATTGACAAAGGGGCGAAAATCTTTGCGCGGCAAAATCATTTCCAAGATTGTCACTAATATTATGAAAACAACAAGATTGCGCACCACATCGGAGATAATTTTGAGCATAAGCTCACCTACCTTAACATAAAGGAAGCATTCCCGGCGCCGGCAATAATGGTAATGGCCAAATAAAAAATCAAACTGACAATGGCTACGGCGGCAAAGATTAAAGATAAACAATTGGCCATGGTATTAAGGGAGTCACACAAATTACTTTCCCCCAAGGGCTGGATTAAAGCGGCCGCCAGCTTGTAAACAAAAACAATCACCAAAATTTTAATCAGGGGAAAAATAACAATATAAAAGAGCATGAGGACACCGGCAATATGTACCGTATTTTTTAAAATCAGTGTGGCTCCGGCTACAGTTTCCACCGCATCGGCCAAAAAGCCACCGACTACCGGCACAAAAGTGCTGGTGGCAAATTTGGCTGTGCGGATGCTGATGGCATCGCCCACTGAGGAAGCAACACCATAAATGGACAAAAGCCCGGTGAAAATTGTCATGGTTAAGCCCATACCCCAAACGGAAACATTTTTAAATAAATCGGCCAGTTTGCTTACTGTGATCCGGGGTGAAAAATAATTAACGATGGACAAAATTGTGGCTAAAAAGATTAAAGGGAAAATGGCGTCCCGTGTCAGGGCGGCAAAAAAGTTGACGGCAAAAACAATAATGGGACGGAAGATGGCGGCGGAAGCCAGGCTGCCCAAGCTGGCCAGTAATGCCAAAAGCAATGGTACCAAGGCTAGAATTAATTCCACCATGGTATCAATGGCTTTGCGCCCCAAACCCACGGCAACGGCAAAACTTTGCATGGCAATTGTCACTAAAACAAGGTAGACAACACTTTGTGTTAAATTGGCAATACTCTCATTGGCAAAAGCTTTTTCCAAATTTTTTAGCAGCGCCGCCACTACAGCCAAAAACAATAATTTTGCTAGCAAGTTCAGATTAAGGTACAGCTCACGCCAAAGAAACCGCCACAAACCTTTTAAGATCCCACTAAAAGATAACCCCTGTCCCTCTTGCGGGCGAAACCAAGCCAAAATATTTTGCCAGGTTATTTCCGGCAAATATTCACGCGTTTCCTCTTGTATGTTTTCCCAAAAAGATTCAATTTCCTGAAGATCTAATCTCTCCAACTGCTCTTTAACCAGCTCTTCAGCAGTCTCGGCACTTACAGGCCCAGTCGTCCACCACATAACTAACAGTAAAACTATCAAGAAAGTACAAAATTTTTTCATAAGCCACCTACGGGACAAATTTTAAAATGGTCTCTAAAACAGCCAGCAAAAGCGGCATGGCCATGATTAAAATTAAGATTTTGCCGGCAAACTCCACTTTTGCCGCAATGACACCTTCATTGGCATCGCGACAGATCTGGGCGCCAAATTCGGCAATATAGGCAATCCCTACTATTTTTAACAAGGTATTTAAATAGACTAAAGAAATATTTGCCTGCAGGGTTAAATCAAGCAAATAATCCAGAATGGTAGTTAAATAGGCAACCACCCGCAAAAAGATAATAATGCCGGCTACCACAGCAATCATGACGGCATAAATAGGTTTATGTTCACGCAAAACGATGGCCAAAAAGGCGGCAATCAGTGCAAACGCTACAATCTGGATGACTTCCACAGGCCTCTTCCTTTCTTTAGGCTCCCCTTGCCGGCTAATACAGGTTAAAAATCGTCTTAATACTGGAAAACAATTCGTTAATTAACTGAATTACCATCAAAAGTACAATGACAACCCCGCCCAAAGTCAGCATCTGTGCCTGCTCCTCTTTTCCCGCCTGTTTCAAAACAATATTTAAGACGGAAATAAAAATGCCGATGCCGGCAATGCGAAAGATTAAATCCACATTAAATCCATTCATGCAATACCTCTCCCTTTCAGTCTTTAAGACTAGAGCAGCAGGATTACTACGGCCAAACCGGACAGTATGCCTAAATAGCGCCACATTTTTTCACTGCCGGCAAAGGCTGCCGCCGCTTCGGCGGCCTGAGCAGCCAGTTGCGTTTCCGCTGCAGCCAATTGTTTAAGCTGATCATCCCGTCCCAATCCCCCCAAACCGGCAGCAGCCCGGGAAAGGATCATCCAGTCATTTGCCGTCAACTGCAGGTTTTCCCGTTTTGCTTCTATGGCTGCCAACCAGGCGCCGGTGGCATCAGAAAATTTTTCTTCCTGTAAATTACGGCACACAGCCTGAAAAAAAGCACTGACACTTTCCACGCCCAGTTGCTTGGCCACCTGCTTAAGGGCCCGCGGCAAAGGTGTCGCCGTATATCCCACCTCCGCCGCCAGTAAACGTAAACCTAGACGAAATGCTTCCAACTGGCGCACTCGTGCCTTAAGTTTGGCAATTTGTAAATTGCTCCACCAAAGGGAAGCACTCAGTATACAAAGCGCTCCGACACATTTAGCCAACATTTCTTTCCTCCGTTTGCAGCCATTGAGATAATTCCGCACCGTTATAAATCTTTTCAATAGTTCCCGGTCCCCGGCGTCTTGAGAGCATAATTACCCGTTGGAACAAACCGTTTTTCAATAGATATGCCAAACTTGGTCTCCTTATGAGTTCTTGTACATCATAAGCATGTGCTGTAGTTAACACGCTGGCTCCTGTATTGACGACCTCTTCCACCGCCCTTACGTCTTCGGGACGGCCCAGTTCATCTGTCACCACAACCTGCGGCGACATGGAGCGTACCAACATCATCATCCCTTCTGCCTTCGGGCAACCGTCTAAAACATCTGTCCGCATCCCCACATCCAGCTGCGGCTTTCCCTGGTAACAACCGGCAATTTCCGAACGCTCATCCACAATCGCCACTTTAAAACCCGGGCGGCCGCTTTGGGGATCACCGTCAGAGAGGAGGCGGGCTAAATCACGCAACATAGTTGTTTTGCCTGCCTGCGGTGGAGATACTAGTAAGGTGTGCCTGACACGTTTTTTTGTTGCACAGTAGACATGCGGCAAAAGCCCCAGGGCAGCCCCTTTAACTTCCCGGGCAATGCGAATGTTAATACTATTAAAATCGCGCAAAAGTTTAACCTCTCCCCGCTCCAGTACAACCCTGCCGGTAAAACCGGCACGGTGACCGCCCGGCAAAGCAAGATAGCCGCGCTTTAATTCTTCATCCCGGGCGTACAGGGAAAACTCCGTCATCTGCAGTAAAATATGGTGCAAATCTTCTGCCGTCACCAGGTATGCCTGGAAGGGCTCGGTCACCAAACCTTTAAGTCCAAGAAAATTTTCGCCCGCATCTGTTTCCAGGATTAAAGGCCTCCCGGCACGCAACCTCATTTCCTCCAACCGGGAGATTATTGGCGGTTTTAGGGCAGCCACTGCCTTTTGTAAAGGCGGCGGTAAAAGAGGTATAATCTGCTGTCGCCAATCTTTATCCATCACTGTATCACCATTACATACATATGGGGACATGCCGTAGTCTATGACAAGAAAGACGCAGGGAAGAAGAAAAGAAAAAAAGAACTGAAACGTTTTGTGTTTCAGTTCCCAAAAGAAAATCTGCTTTTATTTATGGTTTATAGTTCTGCCTCTTCGCTTTCTTTGTCCTCGACAAAATCATAATCATCGCTAAAATCTTCATGATCATTGACAAAAACTACACGCTGACAGTTAGGGCATAAAATTTCCACCACATCATCATCTTCAAGCATCTCATCATCTATGTAGACAAGTTCATGGCAGTCGGGACACTCAATGGAAAAGACACCTTCTTCGTCCTCGTCAAATTCATCGTCCTCAAGATCGTAATAATCGTCTTCCAAATCATTGAGATCCTCATCAATGGCCTCGGTGTAATCTACCAAATCTTCAACATCTTCCTGCAGCACCATGACTGACTCCGCCAATTCATCAATAACGTCAATGATATGCCGGAAGAGTTTTCCTTCACGGCTGTCATCGTTAAAACCGAGACCTTCTGTCAGGCCTTTAAGATAGGCCACACGTGATTTTAGGTCGTCCATGGATTTACCTCCTTAAAATTGTATGTGATTAAACCCTCTCAATATATTCTCCCGTACGGGTGTCAATACGCAGCACATCTCCGGCATTAATGAAAAAGGGGACTTGTACAACTAAGCCGGTCTCTAAAGTTGCCGGTTTAGATCCGCCCGAAGCCGTGTCGCCCTTAATGCCGGGTTCCGTGTCAACAACTTCCAGTTCCACAAAGTAGGGCAGTTCCACACCAAATACTTTACCATGATACATGAGCACAGTAATGTTCATGTTCTCTTTTAAGTATTTGATATTGTCGCCCAGTTGCTCTTTGGTTAAAGCAATCTGTTCATAGGTTTCGTTATCCATCACATAGTATTCGTCACCGGAATTATAAAGATACTGCATTTCCCGGCGATCCACCATGGCCTGCTCCACTTTTTCCCCGGCTCTGAAAGTACGTTCCGTGGTGGCACCGGTTTTGGCATTTTTCAGTTTGGTCCGGACAAAGGCAGAACCTTTACCGGGCTTAACATGCTGAAAATCAATGATAATATATACTTCCCCATCCAACTCAATGGTTAAACCTGTGCGAAAATCACTTGTTGAAATCATCTTCGTCCCTCCATTTTATAAGCAGAATAATTCCTTTTTGCTTTTCGTCAGATTTTCCACACCGTTTTCACCAATGACCACCATATCCTCAATGCGGACGCCAAATTCACCGGGCAGGTATACCCCCGGTTCCACTGTAACCACCATGCCGCATGCTAATACATCCTCGGACAAGGGAGATAAGCGGGGCGCTTCATGAATTTCCCGGCCTACCCCATGACCGAGACCATGGCCGAAATAAGCGGCAAAACCATGTTCAGCTAAAACATCTCTGGCCAGCGCATGGGCTTGGCGACCGGTAAGGCCGGCACGCAACTCTGACAAAGCTTTTTCTTGCGCTGCTAAAACTGCTTCATAAACCTGGCGTTGCTTCTGGGAGACCCTGCCCACAAAAACTGTGCGCGTCATATCCGAACAATAGCCGTCCACGATGCAGCCAAAATCAAAAACCACCGCATCGCCTTCCGCCAAAACTTTGGGAGAAGCCGTTCCGTGCGGCAAAGCGGAACGCGGGCCGGAAGCTACAATCATGTTAAAAGCAAGACCGGCGGCACCATGCTTGCGCAGATAAAATTCCAGCTCCAGCGCCAACTCCTGCTCACTTACTCCGGGCCGGACTTTATCAAGGATATAATGAAAAGCCGCATCGGTGAGGGCTTGTGCTTTTTTGATGCTCTCAATTTCTTCCCGGCTTTTAATGCGGCGCAGCTCTGCCACCGGCGAAGATAATTTTTGCAGCTCAATGCCGGCACAGGTGCGGGCAATTTCATCGTATGTATGGACGGTCAAATGATCTTTTTCTACTGCTATAGTTTGCACCTGATGGTCAGTAAGGAATGCATTTACTTTCTCCCACTGTTTTCCTGCCACATCAATAATTTCAAAGGCCGGGGCCTGCGCTTGTGCTTGTTCCAAATAGCGAAAATCGGTAAACAGCGCCGCTGCTTTTTCCGTAACAACTAAAAAACCGGCCGTTCCTGTAAAGCCGCTCAAATAAGCCACATTAACAGGATCTGTAATTAGTGCTGCTGCTAAATTTTTCTCTTGCAGCTTTTGCCGTAAAGCATTTAATCTTTCCATACTCTCTCTCCCTGCAAGCTGTTTAAGCATAGTATTTCGCTTTTCCGGTAAAAAAATCCTCCACCAGTAAAAGTTGAGCCGTTACGCGTCTTTTTGCAAGAAAGCAATAATTTCCTCACTGACGGCTAGGGGTGATTTACCGGTGGTATCAATGCGCACATGGGCCGCTTGGCGGTAAAGTTCCGCCCGCTGCCTGTAAAGGGCGGTAAAATCTTTGTTTTTTGCCAAGAGGGGACGTTTGTTATCACCTGCCAAACGCCGCTTTAATTCCTCTATGGTGGCGTCCAGCCAAATGACATAACCGTTTTCCCGGAGGTTACGCACATTTTCCAGGTTAATGACACAGCCGCCGCCGGTGGAAAGCACAAGGCCGGTTTGCCGGCATAGGTCTGCTATTACTTCTGCTTCCTTGCGGCGAAAATAAACTTCACCGTCGGAGGCAAAAATTTCATTAATTGTTCTTCCTTCCGCTGCCTCAATTTGCTCATCTGTATCCACCAAACGCCGGTTAAGTGCCACAGCCAAAAGTTTACCCACTTCAGTTTTTCCTGTGCCCATAAACCCGATTAAAACCACATTTTTTTTGGCAATGCTTTTCATTTTGCCACCTCCCCCCAGTGAAGCCATTTCCATCTTTGCCGTCTTACTCAATTCGACATCAGCACTGCATCCCCTGCCAAAGAAAATGAATTTTAGGACTAAATGTATTCAAGCCGCACCCGGCCCGTTACCGGTGTCACAATAATGGAAATGCGGGCACCTGTTTCATCCTTTAACGTGACATGTCCGCCCCGGTTCGGGGCTCCAGTGTAATGGAAGCGCAGTGTTGGTCTTCTGTCCACCTGGGGAAAATTATTGGCGGCAAATTCTACCCCCTCCGGTAGTTTAATGTATTCGGTGCCGTCCGGCAAATCTAAACGGTAACGCCCGCCAAGCTCATAAAAGGTCAGCGTACAGGTAATGCCGTGTGTTATGGCCGCCATCCTTGCTTCCCGGATATGGGCAGCCAAAACCTGCGCAGCCGTCTTCAGTTGGCTGCGGTTTAAACTGCGTATGGCAGCAAAGCCTGTTACCGTCACAAGTCCCAAAATTAAAACAACCGCCAGCATCTCCAAGAAAATAAAACCGTTTTTGCGCACCGCTTCACCTCCGCGGATTTACATCGAGCCATTCCAAATCAAACCCCGGTTGCAGTGTAAAAAGGGTTTCCGGTAAATAGTTTAAAGCTGAAAATATTGCTTCATCATCATAAATAATCTCCGTTTTTTCCAGGATAAGCTCCTCCGCCACTAAAGCACCTGATATTTGCAAAGGCAGCTGTCCTTCCCGAATAATTTTTTCACCACTATAGGCAATGAGGCTGCCGGTCCATATACCGCCGCTGTGAGGGAAAATAATATTTCCTGCAGCTAAAATCACCGCGTGCGCGCCGGCTGTCCACTCTTTAATGTAAATATTCCCTAAAGCAATGCAAACTCCAGTTGATACTTGCCCCAGACAAATTTCTGCATCACCAGCGACAAAAAGAGGCACATCCGGCAGCTTTTCCACCGGGTAGATTTCCTCCTCACAAATCACCACTTGCCATCCTTCCCGCTGGGCCTGGTCCGCCAGTTGCATAAAATTAACCACAGACCGGTACGGCATCCCTTCCCGGCACCGGTGGCCAAAAACCTCCTCCCCACCGCCATAAATTTGCCGCGCAGACAAATTGCCGTAAATGTGGCTGTGACCGGTGGAAAATGTCAGTTGTTCGCACAGGACATGGCCGTGCACCGTTACCTCTTTTAGCGTCACTTTACGCCCTCTAAGCCCCTGCCGGCCCAACGGACGCCAAAAGGCTAAAACTTCCATTGTCTCCGTAATCCCGCCGGCACTGCCTACAGCCTTAAGAGACAAGGAGCGCTCATCTTTACGAAAGGCCTGTACGGTAAATACCGGTTCCTCTGTACGGGTATAGGTCCAGCCTTCTGTTTCCAGTTGCAAAAAATTTGGCCCCAAGACTGACAAAGCCAGCTCTATTCCCGCTTCTGCCGCATAACGTGCCTGGGTAGCAGCCCATAAATGACCACTAACACGCCAATCAGAATGGGCCAATGTGATTAAGGCACTGCCAAGCAACAGAAATAAGGAAACAATAAATAATAACCAAATTAAAGTGGCTCCGCGGCAATTTTTCATCATCATCCCTCTACCGCCACATTTTTCGGCATGATGCTGCTGCGAAAGGTTATGCGTTGTTCCGCCTGAGACATTGTCAGGGTAACCGTTAAAGTTTGCCCGGCCTGTAATTTCCCTGCCGGTTCAAGCCAAAAACTTTCCACATGGGCAGCTAAAGGCACAGACGTACCTTCCGGTAAAGCCAAAAGCAGTTGCTGACCCTGTAAATAAAGGCGATAGCGTTTTAAGTTGCCGCTATTTTTCTTGTAATATGTAACGCTTCCTTTGGCCGGGTCGGCGGAAATCTCGTAGGCGTAAAGCAATTCATGCAGTATTTCTTCCATGCCAATGCGGCCGTGTTGCTGCAGCTCTGTTTTGGTCGCCGCCACTTCCCAGTTTTTGCTGCCCAGGGGAAAGAAAGGGAGAATTGCTGCCAGCACCACCACAAATAAAGCGCAGGCCACCAGCATTTCTATTATCGTAAAACCCTTGGTCCCATTTTTTCACCTCCAAGTCTGCCATGTAATCAGGCGGATCTTACGGTGGGAATCAGGTATGTACACTTCAACGCAAATTTCTTTCAGCGGCAAATTCCCTGCAATTTGCTCCAGCTCTTTGACCTGAACTGCATAAAGATATTCAGGAAAATCATCCACCGGTTGAGCATGCATGCCTTTTAAATTACAAAAATGTTGAGTCCGTATATTCTCCAGGCATTCCACTGCCAAATATAAAGCTTTTGTCTGCTGCTTGGCCCCAGAAAGCAGCTTTGTGCCTGTCTGCAGCAGCCCCAAAAGGGGCGGCAAGAGAATTGTCAATAAAGCCAGCGTAATCAACAGCTCCACCAACAAAAAACCATTTTCCTTTTTCATTTTCATGCCTCTTTTTGCATAATAAAAGCACCGTTTTCCGGTGCTTTGCTACGATGTTGCCACTATATTTTCTTAGGAAAGTCCGCTGAAACGTAAATACCAGGTTATAATCTGCTTTCCCCACATGCCGACGATAAAAGCAGATAACACCAGAAAAGGTCCGAAAGGAACCGCATCTTTACGTTTCTTAATTTTTAACAGTAAAAGCAGCACAGCAACAATTCCGCCGCTGAAGAAAGCCAAAAATATGAGCAGGATGGTTTGCTGCCAGCCAAACCATAAACCCAGCACTGTCATCAGCTTAATGTCACCGCCACCCATACCGCCTTTACTGAGTATTGCCAAAAGTAAAAACAAACCGCCACCCAGCACACCGCCTCCTAGAGCGGCAAAGAAAGAAATCTGGGGCATAAAAAGCTGCACTGCCGCCGTTAGCAGCAAGAGCGCCGCTACCAATGCATTGGGAATAAGCCCGTGCTCCCAATCAATGAAAAAGATTGCCACTAAAATGCTGTAAAATACCGCCTGCCATAATACTTCAGGCAAGCCAAAATGCCGGTACAAAATAGCAAACAAAAGACCTGTCAAAAGCTCGACGCCAGGATACCGCCAAGAAATTTTTACTCTGCAGCTGCGGCAGCGGCCGCGCTGCCAGCAAAAGCTTACTAGCGGGATTAATTCTACAAAACCTAATGTTTTACCGCACGCCGGGCAGTGCGAAGGTGGCATCACAATGGATTGCCCGCGGGGAAGGCGGTGAATGCAGACATTTAAAAAGGACCCTACGAATAAACCCAGCACAAAGGCAGCAAAAATTTCAAACATTAACGCAGAACCCTTTCCAGCTCACCCCGGTTCACAGCCCGGGCTAATGCAGCTTTCTTTGTAATGAGACCGCGTCGATATAAATTGGCTAAAGCACTGTCCATGGTCTGCATACCAAAACTGCGTCCTGTTTGCATGGCTGTATAAAGCTGGTGCTCGTTGCCTTCACGAATCAGGTTGCTCACTGCCGGCGTATTTACCAGCACTTCCACTGCCGCCACCCGACCTTTGCCGTCAGCCCGGGGTACTAATTGCTGTGAAACAACTCCTTGTAGTGAATCAGCCAACTGTTGACGCACATAATTGCGCGCTGTCTCCGGAAAAACATCAATAATGCGGTGTACAGCAAGGGGGGCAGTTTGGGTATGGAGCGTGGAAAAAACCAAATGTCCCGTTTCAGCCGCCGTTAAAGCAATGGATATGCTTTCTAAATCACGCATTTCCCCAATGAGGATTACATCCGGGTCATGGCGTAGTATATGCCGCAGGGCAGCGGCAAAGGTTGGGGTATCAGTGCCCACTTCCCGTTGCCTTACAATTGATTTTTGATGGCTGTGTAAAAACTCAATGGGATTTTCAATGGTAACAATATTAACGGCCCGTTCCCGATTGATCAAATCAATGAGGGCGGCCAAAGTGGTGCTTTTACCGCTGCCGGTAGGTCCGGTAACCAACACCAAACCGCGAGGGAATTTAGCGAATTCCTTAACAATTTCCGGCAACCCTAATTCTTCAATGCTGGGAATTTCCCACGGCACTGTCCGCAACACTACATCAAAGGAACCGCGTTGCCTCATGGCACTGCCGCGAAAGCGAGCAAGCCCGGAAACGGAATAAGAAAAATCAAGATGCCAATTTTGTCGCAGTTCCTGCCGCTGTTTTTCACTTAAGATGCTAAAGAGCATTTCTTCAATATCCTTTTGCCCCAACACAGGCATGGATAACGATAATAATTCGCCATCTACCCGAATGGTGGGTGGCTTGCCCACCACCAAATGGATATCGGAACAATTACGCGCAACTGCTTGTCGCAAGATTTCTTCCAATTGAAAAACCGTCATAGCACAACCCTCAGCACTTCTTCAATTGATGTTAAACCTTGTTTTACTTTACGTAAGCCGTCCTGCCGCAAAGTAATCATCCCTTCTGTTACGGCTTGTTTTTTAATTTCCACCGCCGAACGCCGCTCCAAGGCCATTTTCTGTATACTTTCCGTGACTGTCAGCAGCTCATAAATGCCAATGCGGCCTGCATAGCCGGTATGACTGCAGTGCATGCAGCCGCCGCTGCGCGGCCGGAACAAGCGAATTTGTTCGCCGTCTGCATGAGTTAAAGGAAAGTCGGCAATGGTAGCAGCCGTTTTCCGATCAAGGTAGTACTCTTCCTTACAGTGGGGACAAAGCAGCCGCGCCAGCCGCTGGGCCATAATTCCAATCACTGAAGAGGCCGTTAAATAAGGCTCTACACCCATCTCCGTCAGGCGGCTGATGGCACCGGCCGCATCGTTAGTATGTAACGTAGCAAAGACCAAATGCCCGGTCAGGGCCGCTTCAATGGCAATGCGAGCCGTTTCCCGGTCCCGGATCTCCCCCACCATAATAATATCCGGATCATTACGCAAAATGGAGCGCAGCCCGGTAGCAAAAGTCAAACCCGCCTTGGTATTAATCTGAATCTGGTTAACGCCTTCAATGCGATACTCCACAGGATCTTCAATGGTAATAATATTTTTTGCTTTTCTGTCCAAGGCCGCCAAACTGGCATACAAGGTGGTACTTTTACCGCTGCCGGTAGGTCCGGTAACCGGGATAAAACCGTACGGCAAGTTAATCATTTTTTTGTATTGCTTCAGGATCTCCGGTGCCACGCCCAACTCTTCCAAACTAATGGTGCGCTCCGTTTGTTCTAATAGGCGCAGTGTCACCCGTTCACCAAAAACGGTGGGCATGGTGGCCACGCGGATATCCACCGTTTTTCCTTCCACTTTTACGGACATGCGTCCATCTTGGGGAATACGCCTTTCGGCAATATTTAAGTTGGACATAATTTTAAAACGGGATACTAAAGAACCGTGCAGCTGCCGCGGCGGGTGCATCACATCATGCAGCACCCCGTCAATGCGGAAGCGCACACGCATTGATCTTTCATAGACTTCTATATGCACATCACTGGCTTTGGCACTGACGGCTTGCGAAAGAATAATATTGGCCAGTTGTACTGCCGGTTTATCAGATTCTTCGTCAGCGGTAAATGCTTCCGTTTCCTCTGTTTCCGGCGTTAAAACTTCCGCCAGTGCCTGCTCCACACTAACATTTTTTTGACCGTAATTTTTAATGGCTGCCTCCAGCTCACTGTCAGTCACCACTACGGCTTGAATATTATAGCCGGTTAAAACACGCAAATCATCTAAAGCCACGATATCCAAGGGCTGCTCCATAGCCACCATGAGCCGCCCGTCTTCAGTAAAGTCAATGGGTAAGGCTTTGTAGCGCTTAGCATTCTCCGGCGCCAGCAAAGCTACGGCAGCCGCATTAATGGGGTACTCTGACAGGCGCAAAAAAGGGACACCGGCACGT
>JAAYMK010000090.1 GCA_012521405.1 Bacillota bacterium | reverse complement strand
TTCCGGGTGAATTCTTTGCTAGTCGTAAATCCATTACAATAAATTATGATGAAAATCCCTGGCGCTAAATATTGGAGCGAGGTGCATTTATGAGAACGGTAGAAAGAAGCGGTGGCTTTACTCTTATTGAACTTTTAATAGCCGTTTTATTGTTTGGCCTCATTGCCGTCACTTTTTTACCTGTATTGGCAAGCAGTTTTGCCTATATTCGCCGTTCGGGGCAGAGGACGGAAGCGGTTTACCGGCTGCAGAAAAAAATTGAAAGGGGTGAATACACTGCCCCTTCCGCCGGTAAATTGAATTTGGTTTTTCAAGGCAAACAATTTAAGATAGACATAAATACTTTTACCGTAGAAATGGAGTATGCAGACGAACAAAATGTGAGTGTTTTTCTTTTTGAAGCGGATTTGGCCGAGCCTTAATGGCTGTCGCCAAAAGGGGGAAAGAAATGAAACGCTTTTTTCTTAATGCAAAAGGTTTGACATTATCCGAAATTTTAATTGTCATGTTTTTAATTACACTTGTTTTGGCCGTTATTTATCCCCTTTACTTCTTTGGCAGCGACTCTTTTGCCCTTAGCCATGAGCAATTTTTACTCCAAAGTGATGCACGTATCGCCGCCGATACTATCGTGCAAAATGTGCGCTATGCCTCGGAAGTGGAAATTATACCGTATGCAGAAGTGGCCGACAAAACCCGGCATAAAAGCGGCTATGATTATTTTTATCTTGTTGACGGCAAACTGTATCACAGTCAATTTGAGGAAGAAAGCGGACGCCGCCAAATAAAAGTTTATGCTACATCCTTGGAAAACCATGCAGAGCTCTTTGAGAAAACAGATGATGCCATGTTAGGGATCAAGCTTTATATACGGCGGCAACGGCAGAAGTTTCAAGTGGAAACGGAAATTTTCCTGCCCAATCTAGCCAGAGCACAGGCCGCCATAATTGATAAAACAAGCAAAAATGAATTGAAAGGTTTAAAATATCGCAGTAAAGGAAACTAAAAACAGCCCCGGGTTTAAGGGCTGTTCTTTTGTGCCTGCACTTTTTCCAAGAGCGCATTTAACAGTCTCTTAATGGAATTTTGTGTGCGCTCGTTTGTGAGGGTTCCGTCCTCGGCAAATTTTTCGGCGGCATTGGCAATGAAAACTTCCGGTTGATTTACCATAGCGGCATTGAGGCGCAGTAAAACTTGGCGTAAATGAAGCTGTGCCCTGGCGCCGCCAAACATGCCAATGGAAGCGCTCATGATGGCAGTGGGTTTGTTAGCTAGAGGGTTGCCACCGCGGGAAGCCCAGTCCAGGGCGTTTTTTAAAACCGGCGGTAGGGAGTAGTTGTATTCTGGGGTGGACAGAAGTACGGCATCAGCCGCCGCCAGTTTTTCTTTAAACCTTTGCACTACTTCCGGCACACCCACCGCTTCCACGTCTTCATTAAAGAAAGGCAAATCCGCCAGGTCAAGAATCTCCAACTCTGCCTCCGCCGGCAGCAACTTGGCTGCTGCCCGCAATGCAGCCAGATTATAAGAATTTTTACGCAAACTGCCGGTAAAGCCGACAATTTTAATTTTTTCTGTCATCGCAGCAACCTCCAAGATTTTCATTAATTTATCCCTATTATTTTATCCTACCTGAAAGTTAAAATCTTTAACACAGAAAAATCTTTTTATGCCAACAAATACTCGGTTATGGTATGGTAGACCTTAAAAAGCAGCTCATTCATTCTTTTATCTTTAAAAAACCTTAACTCAACGCGCATGCCGCCGGAAAGAGTAAGTTTAATTTCCGCATCCAAATCGAAGTGGCCTGCGGTTTCAATGGCATAGGTGACAATATTTTTATATGGTATGGAAAAATATTCTGCCTTTTTGCCGGTAATACCTTGCTTATCGGCAATTAAAATGCGTTTATCGGTAAAAACAGCCACATCCCTGATAGTTTTCACGGCAAACTTTACTTCTTCCCGGGGATGAATTAATTGCTGCAGCTCGGGAGTGATCTCCACTTCACGATAAAAATGAAACACTTTATTGATGCCCAGATC
>JAAYMK010000089.1 GCA_012521405.1 Bacillota bacterium | reverse complement strand
TTGCCTGGCAGCACTTACATTCTTAGCGACGTAAGTGTTACCGTAAATGAAAACATATTTCCCGTCTTTAGTAGCATGGTCAGCATAGTCAATCCATGTAAAGCGTAACGATTTTACAGTGGAAAGTTCTTTTTTTGCCATTTTAATACCTTCAGGAGGGGTAGTTAAATTTTCTTCAGAGTAAACATCTTCTAATGTGAGTAGATATGCCGGTGCTGCAGTTAAAGGTTTAGTATCTTTTGCCTGGAAAAACAGGAAAATAAGTGTGCCCAGGTAAAGCAGTTCAAGCAGCCAAATCGTTCCTTTTATGAATTTACGCTTGCGGATTGCTTGCAGGTAATCTGTTTTAATTTGCTTTTGCAATTGTTTATTTTTGTAATATCTATGCAGATAGTAATAGTCTGCGAGCGAAGTGAAAATATTAGGCCAGATGAATATATAAGGAACGAAAAAGAGAAAACCAAGAAATGTTGCCATGACTGAGAATCTGTACAGCGCAAAAGCGATATATAAAAAACCTATGAGTATAATCAACAGCGTTGATTTAAACAAAGCTTTTTTCCTTTCTTGCAAGAACTCTAAATAAATGCCGGGGTCTGTATGCATTTCTTTGACTTGGGCTTGAGCTGGAGCGCGAAAAATTTGCAATTGCTCCACCTGTGTGACAAGTTCCCAGCCGGCATCCTCATACAAAATTGTTTTTTCTGCATTATTAAGTTCTTTTTCTCGTGGTTCAATGGTGTAGATATATGCGGCAGGCTCGCCTTGCTGAAAAATAGCGAAAAAACCGCGGATACTATGTAGGTGGAAGCCCCGGGCAGACATCTCACTAAACCAGGCTTCATTTTCGGCAATCTGCCATATGCTTAAAAAGCGGTACCGTATACTATATTTCCGGCCGGACATACTCCCCATCCTTTACTCTAAAATATCTTTACTGTTCTCCACCAGTTGTTTTAAGCGCCGGTACTCTGCTTGCAACATTTTGTATCCTTTCTCAGTAATCAAGTAACATTTCCGGCGACCATCATCAGCATAAAGTTTAATGATTTTTTCCTTTTCAAAACGTGCTAATAAACGGTATAAAGTTCCCGGTCCCACGGCAAAGCTGCCCTGCGAAATTTTCTCAACCTCCTGGATAATGGCATAACCATGGCGTGGTTTAGTTAATGTTAGCAGTATGTAATACATTGCCTCTGTCAGGTTCTGTAGCTGCTCTTTGGCCATGTTACTCCTTCTTTCGCAGTTCACCTTACATATATCCACTGTGGATATATCTAGTCTGAATATATATCCTTTTACCTGTAATGTCAAGCATAAATAGTAATCCGCTTTTGCTTGATCACATTAGACGTGAAGCAGATAAATTCTTGTGAGTGCTTTTGCCGGAAGTGAAAAAATGTCGTGGGGATTTTAAGAAAAATTAAAGGCAGTATAAAGACAAAAGCCAGCCCAGGTAAAGGGCTGGCTTTTTGCTAATTTTCCTGATTAAAGTTTTTAGCAAACGAGAGCAGAAGAAGATAAAAGAAAAATCTTGCGTAATCTGTAGCATTAACAGATTAAAAAGATAGCATAAGGCTTATTTTTGGGGAAATTGTATAATTTTAGCCTTTTTGACGGGGGTTTTACCGGTTTGCTGTTGGCGGGGTTTATTTGCAGCTCGTTGCTTGTACTGTAGAATATAGTATTGGGCTTGCGTCAGGGGTTCCCGTTGTCCGTAAGCATACGGATAAGGATAATCATACCTTTGGGTTGAATTCTGCTTTACTTGTTGTGTCGGTGCAATAGACATAAGATATAAAATGGCAAAAAAGATTAATACTGTGCCAATCAACCCCACAATCAAGCCCACTTTAAGCGTATTCCAAACAGGCCCCGAAAAAATATTAATTGCGGGTAATAAAGGGGCTGCTATATTTCTCAGGGCATGAGCGAAGACGCTGACCGCGATGATTCCTAACAAACAGAATAAAGGAAAACGGGAAATAGGGTCCTTCATGCAACTCACCTCTCTTCAGCTATGTTTTCCCAAAAAAATTTTTCCTATCCATCACCGGTATGTTTACCATTATGAGTTGGTTTTATCGTTATGGTTACAGGAGGAAGATAAAAGCAGTTTTAGAAAAGTCTAGCCCACCTGGTTTGGCGGGCATAGTTGCAGTAAAGAACTTTATGTAATCAGAGACGGTAAAAGTTTTATAAAAGCTTAAGCCGGCGCATTATCATATGCTTCCATGGCGGCGGCCAGGCAGTCGGCAACACCATTGATACCTACCGCCATTAAAGTTGTCAGGATGGCGCCGCGTACTTCTGCCCGTGTTGCTCCGGCCTTTTTGGCAAAGGCAGTGTGAGCGGCTACTGAATCGACGGCTCCACGGCTTGCTTGTAAAGCAATATAAATCAGTTGGAATGTTTTTTCATCAAGCCCGCATTCTTTTTGAATTGTTCCCGCAAAGTCAAAAAAAGCTTTCATGGTTGCAGGAGATTCTTTTTCCCAAACTGCAAAAAAGTTGTTTTCTGCCATAAAATCATTCCTCCTGTTTTGTTTTTTGCAAAACATAAAGTTTTGGTAATGTTATTATAGCATAAATTTTTTTGCTTGACTGCTAAAAATTAACTTTTTAATAGTTTTATGAGGGTTAAGATGAATTATTTACCTTTTTGAGGCTTTTGTGCCTGATGTCGTGAAAAATTTATCGTGTGATTGTATTGTTTAACTGTAAGTTTGATGATACTATTAAATTAGCCCATTCTGTCCAGATTAAATCAAAGAGGAGAGGAGCGAGAAAATGAAGGATTTTAAGGACAAGGTTTGTTTTATAACCGGTGGCGCCTCAGGGGCCGGCTTTGGACAGGCACAAGTTTTCTCCGAAGCAGGTATGAAAGTTGTGATCGCCGACGTTCGTGATGACCATTTAGAGGAAGCAATGGAATATTTTAAGAAAAAAGGTGCACCTGCACATGCCATTAAATTGGATGTGACAGATCGCGAAGCATTTGCCGCTGCAGCAGATGAAGTGGAAAGACTATACGGTGGCCCCCCTGATCTGTTGATTTTAACTGCCGGTGTTAACGTATTCGGGCCAGCAGAAGCGTCTACATATGACGATTATGATTGGGTTGTAGGCGTCTGTTTCGGTGGGGTTGTAAACGGTCTTGTCACCTTTGTCCCGCGCATGATTAAGGCCAATAAAGGTGGACATATCGCCGCCACAGTTTCCTGGGGTGCCTTTAATGCCGGACCAACCACAGCACCGTATTCAGCCGCTAAAGCTGCTGTGCTTAATTTAATGGAAAGCTATTTCCTTGCCCTTAGACCGTATGGAATCGGTGTTACAGCCCTTTGCCCCGCAAACATTAGATCCAAAATTTACGAAGCAGCCATTAAAACACGTCCGGAGAAATTTAAGAATACCGGATATAATGTAAACGAGCAAACTCAACAATTCTTGGCCTCAATTCATCAAAGCGGAATGGATCCCCGGGAGCTGGCTGAATGGCTGAAGAGAGGCATTGAGAATGAGCAATTCCTGGTAGTTCCGTATAAGAGTGCCGAGCGCATGATTGAGCTTGCCCTGCAGCGCTTTGTTGATTATGCTTCTCCCGAGGGAATGAAACGTTGGGAAGAGAAACAGAAACAGCCTCCCACTGAGGAAGAACTACAATTAATGGCGGAAAGAGAAGGTTATAAGCCCGATCCCAGCAAGCTTACCCTGCCGCAAATGGATACCGGTTTCGCCAAGGCCAGAAAAGATCTCGATTGGGTAGACCCGAGCAAAAAGGCAAAATAATATAAACAAGCAAATAAAATGCCGCAGTGACGCGGCATTTTATTTGCTTGTTTGCCAAAAAGCAGGGATCTTTTTTGCAGCTTTTTTACCCGATGCGAGTGCCCTCAAATTTGACCGGTCCCATTGTACTGTAGATCGTTCCGGAAATCTTGTCGCCTTCAACTTTGCCTTCGAAGCGAAATTCGGTAGTACCCATGGGTGATTCCATTTTTTCGGTGAATGTAAATGAATTGCCGGTGATTTTGCCGTTTTCAATTTTTAATGTTTGCCCCATAACTTCATTGGTGCCTGTCAACACATCTCCTTCTGTTTTAAAGTGCAAGATCGCTTCCGTCTTACCCATTGGTGATTCCGAGATGATTTTGTAAGTACCGTCAATTGACATTGGGCGCTCCCTCCCTTGGAATTAATTTCCCTGTGGCTGGCTAATGCTTGCAGCTGAGGTCAAAATTAGTTTAACATAAAATGTATAAAAAGCTTGTCATATTGAGTCGAGCTATTTTCTTTAATTTAAGTTCTTTACTTTCCACCTGCAAAAACCATTGCATTGTAGGCCATTGCATAAAAAAAACAGGCAAATGGTTACACTTAAATTGAGCAGTATACTTTGAAAGGAAAAGTAAGCTTATGAAAAAAGCAGCGGTCTGGTTAATTTGTTTTGCCTTGGTGCTGGGAAAAAGTAATGTAGTAGCAGCCCACCTGCCGCACGTTATTGAAAAAGCTGTAACCGTTGTGAAAAGGCCTGAGATTTCACAAGCTTTTTATGCCGATTTGGAAGGGGAGGCAGAGATCTATCGCATCGTCAGTGCCAGAGATTTTTTCTTACATGTGGGTTTGCTAGTTCCCGATCTGCCGCATATGCGTAAAGATTTTCTAGTTGAAATCTTAAGCAGAAAAGAAGATAAATGGGAACAATTATCTCTACTTGACGGTAACTCACATACCTGGAATAAATTTTTTGAGCCCTTTGCTGGAGACCGTTATTGGCAAGGGCCTGAAATCAGTAAACAGGTTCAGGCAGGAGAGTATCTTGTGTGGGTTTCTAACCCTGACAATGAAGGAAAATACGTCTTAATCATCGGTAAAAAGGATAGTTTTAAACTATCTGATTTACTGGCAACCATTAAGCGCTTACCGCAAGTGAAGCTTTTTTTGGCGAAAAACCCGTGGACTGCCTATTTTAATTTAATGGGTTTATTTATCTTGCTGGCGGTTAGTGCCGGCATAGCGATAATTCTTTTGCTTTACCGTTTAGTAAAAGCCAAGCTTTAAAGCTGTTGCCGCCGGACATTAAAACGCTATGCATCAAGGTGAAGCTAACCGGCAAAAAGAAAAGCCAAGGCAAAAACCTTGACTTTTCTTTTATGCAAAATTAGCAGTTCACAATTTAGCTTGCTTTACTGAAACGAACTTTTTTCAGAATGATGAAGCAGGCACCGGCAAGGATGAGAATTAAGCCTAAAAGTAAGTTTGTGGTGGCGATGCCGTCTGTTTTGGGCAGTGCTTCCGGGGTGGCAGCAGCAGCGGGAGCAGGCTCACCTGCTGCTGGCGGGGCAGCTTCTTCAGTAGGAGCTGCTGGAGCCGTAGGCTTATCCTCTGCAGCCGGTGCAGGCTCTTCGGCCGGGGCAGGTTCTTCGACGGCCGGTGCAGGTTCTGCAGCGGCGGCAGGAGCGCCAACATTAATGGCGGATAAACCATCAATGGCGATAATACCGCTTTGCGGGATGGTAACTTTGGCACTGCCTTTGGCATCTGTGGTGCCCAGGGAGTCTCCCGATACCGGATCAATAACTTTGGCGTTGGCAAGCGGAGAAGATTGATAAGTAAAGGTCATAAAAT
>JAAYMK010000088.1 GCA_012521405.1 Bacillota bacterium | reverse complement strand
GAATTACATCCATGAGGAACCTCCGCCTCCTTTTAGGGGGTATTCATTCTGCTAGAATGTGAGGTTCCTCTTTCTATTTTAAATAGATTTTTCCTTCAAAAACCTATAGTAATTTTACACTAACAAACAGAAACAAATCAGGGCTGAAATAGTTTCCTGCCCAATAAGCAAGCTTGGCAAACTAATCTGCCAAGCTTGCTTTATTCGCATTAACTTTTGCAAAATATAAACGAAAACTGCTTCCTTTACCCGGAACACTTGCAGCTTCTACACGACCGCCCATGGCCTCCACCAACTCTTTGACAATGGCCAAACCAATACCGGAACCGCCGGTAGATCGTGTCCGTGAGGGATCGACGCGATAAAAACGTTCAAATATATATGGCAAATGTTCCGTTTCAATACCGATACCGGTATCGGTTACTTCAATAACAACTTGTCCGCGCAGCTTTTTGGCGGAAATGGTCACCCGGCCGCCGGCAGGTGTGTATTTGACGGCATTATTAACTAAATTACCTATAACCTGTGCAAGCAGCCCCTCATCGGCCAAAATATAAAGTTCCTTCCCGGGCAAAGCAGTTGAAAGTTCAATTTCTTTTTGCCGGAGAAGCGGCAGGTAATGTTTTGCTTTTTCAGCCAAAAAAGTAGTTACGTTTAATGGGACAAGCCGGACGTTTTTGCTTTTAATCTCAGTTTTTGTTAGTGCTTGCAAGTCATGAACCAAGTTGCCCAAACGCTTTGTTTCTTCCAAAACGGCCTCAATGTTTTGCTGATCCAAAGGCAGCACACCGTCGCGGAAAGCTTCCAAATAACTTTGAATGGTGGTTATGGGAGTCCTTAATTCATGGGAGATATCTTCCGTCAGTTTTTTACGTAACGCGCTTTGCTCTTCCAGTTGCGAAGCCATGCGATTCATGGCATTGCCTAAAACTACCAACTCATCATCGCCACTTAAATGCACGCGCGTATCAAAACGCTCCTGCCCCCATTTTTCTGCGGCTTGTGTTAACAACTGTAAACGACTGGTAAGACGGCGAGCCAAAAAACTGCCCACAAAGGCTGCCGCCATGATTGCCACTAAACCTGTAAGAATGGCACTTATTTGCACGGTCCGGCGAAACACCACGGCTTCTGCCGGCCAGCCGTCCTGCTGGTTTAAAGGTGTTATTTCTACCCTACCGATGGGGTTGCCGTTGGCGTACAGTGAATAAACATATGTGCGGCCACGATCCTGTTGTTGTTGCCGCCAGCGATGGCCGTGCATTCCCTGCATCATACCCGTTAAAGAATCGGTAATTAAACGCCCTTCCAAATCATAAACGCAGATTTGCGCACCTGATGTTAGTCCTACATACATGGTAGCCAAACGTATCCCGCGCCAGGAAGTGCTTTCACTGTACAATTCAGTAAGTGTATCCATAATGAGCCGGTTTTGTTCTTTTTGCACATTATCCAAGTAACGATTAAAATTCCAGGTTAACACTAAATTAGTAAAAAGGGCAGAGAGAAGAATCCCGCCAACAGCCAAAGAAATTGTGGCCAAGGAAATTTTTTTTGCCAGCCCGAATTTCATTTTCCTTCATCCTCAAATTTATATCCTACACCGTATACTGTACGAATTAACTGGTTACCGCCTGCTGCCGGTGATAACTTCTGGCGTAAATTTTTGATATGGCTGTCAATGGTGCGGTCATAGCCGGTCGCCTGTGAGCCCAAAGCCAGATCTAAAAGTTCTCCCCGGGTAAAAACACGCCCCGGGTTTTTGGCCATGGTTACCAGCAGCTTATATTCTGTAGCTGTCAAGTCAATCTGTTTACCGTCACATCTAACTTCACGGCGCCGCGTATCTATCTGCAAATTTCCGGTTTTAAATTCCAGCACATCGGCCGATACGCCCGCCATGCGTGCTCGGCGCAACACCGCCAGTACACGTGCCACCAATTCACCCGGGCTAAAAGGCTTAACAATATAATCATCAGCACCAAGCCCTAACCCATTAATGCGTTCTTCTTCGGAACCCTTGGCGGTTAACATAATAATGGGGATATTATTACCTTCCCGGCGCAGCCGTTTTGTTACTTCCTCACCGGAAATTCCGGGCAGCATTAAATCCAGCACCATAAGGGAAAACTCTCCGCTTTGGGCCAACTCCAAAGCTTTGTTTCCATCATAAGCCGGTGTTGCGGCAAAGCCTTCTTTTTCTAAATAAGCACAAATCACATGTGCAATTTTTTCCTCATCATCCACAACCAGAATTTTTTCCACCTCTATCACCTCGCTACCGCGCCGGGTGCGGTCTTGTAACTAAATTTTAATTTATTATAGAACAAAAGAAAAGCCGGTACAAATCCGGCTTTTTGGTTACGGTTTGAAACTATTTCCGCGATTGGGCTGACTCCCACCGGTTTACGGCGTTAGTTTGGAAATGACAAGTGCGATAACCGCCTAAACGTCCTTTACCGCGGCCCCGACCACCGTAGCCCAAACATGGACAAATTGCATAATCGCCCTGTCTCATCCGCTCCTGACAATGCTGCCAATTGTCTGTCAAACGTGCTTTAAGCTCCTCTGCAACTTCGTCGGCAATTAACCCGGCCTCTTTCTGCTTTTCCACAATTTGTAGGCGCAATTCATACTCCTGCCGGTAAAGATCGTATAACTCATCCTTTTGCGTCTCAGTTAAAGCAAATGCCACCGGAACGGAAATGGCGCCAATCAGTACCACCACCAAAGCAATGACTAAACTTTTTTTCATAAAATGATCACACCTTTTCTTGGTAATTTGAAGTTATTTTTAGCATACCAAAAGTTTTTGAAGAACTTATGGAATGATTGTGGATTTCTTGTGAAGGTTATAAATAAGCCTTTTAACAACTTCCCGAATATAATACTTTAACTACCATTGCATGCGATAGTTTTTTAACTCTATTTAGATTTTTAGCTTGGCAGGGAAATGAAAAAGAAATGCGAATAAAAGGGAAGGAGGTGTCTTGAGATGCTGGTGGTCGCCCTGAACTTTGCCGATAGCGATTTTACAACGCCCATAACTTATAAAGAGTATATCCTGGAAAAGTTATCACCTGTGGTGGGTGAGAAGCAGGAAAATGTGTTGGTAGTTTTGCCTGCTTATTCTGCGCTTTTTTTAGCTTACTGTTTTGGAGATTTGGGCGATGTACAAAATTTTACGGAGGCCATACGGATCTTTCAGACACTGCCCCCGTCGTGGCATTTGGCTTGGTTAACTTTACAACAAGATCTTAGTGCAGAATTAAGAATTTGGTTTGTTTGTGGTACCACTTTCACCTCTACAAACGGCAATTTATATCATGAAGCTGTGTTTTTAACCCCGCAAGGAACAATTTTAGGGCGGCAGAAACAGCTTACACTCTCGGCGGCGGAAAAAAAATTAGGGTTTATCCAGGGTGAAGAAAGGCAAGTTTTTACCACACCAATGGGCAAAATTGGCATTATGCTTGGCGCGGATGCCTGGCACGGGGAAACAGGGCAAGCACTTTCCCGCCAAGGGGCAGAAATAATTTGTTATTGTGGAGCCATGCCTAAAACCACCTCTTGCCGTCAGGCGGAAGGAATGTGGCAGCAAGTTCAGCAAAATAAATTCTTCTGTGTGGAAAGCCAACTTTTTGCCAACATTGCCGGCCACCAGTTTCAAGCAAAAACGCAAATTCTTGCTCCTTGTGAACTTACAAGTGATTTTTCCGGTATTTTGGCTCAACACACCACGGATGGCAGGCCGGTTTTTGCCACACTTAACAAATTAAAATTCTCTCCCTGCAGCTAATTTATTGCCGTCCTCAATATCCGCCAACCTAAAGGAAGCTGAAAAGTTAGCTTTATGGGGATAATCCGACTTAATAATGGACATCTAAGAAATAGAACCGACATTAGGAGGCGGATGGATTGGAGCGGAAAAAACTAAAAAAAGCGCTTTTGCTCGGGGCAGGTGCCATTGCCGGAATTCAAGGGGCAAAACTTTTGTCCCGGGGAATTATCAACCGCACTCATGATAAAATCTTAAAAATTCTCATGGAAGATAAATATGATGAAAATTTGTGGGAATTAATCTCGGCAGTTACCCGCATTGGCCTGCAAAATGTCTTGGAAACCAACCTCCGCGCCACAGAAGGCAAAGCCATCGAACGTCCCATGGGATCACCCAAAAAATTTCCCAGTTTGGACGATTTAGTTTTTACCTTTGCCCAATTGCATAATATGCCTACTCCTCTGGAAGAAAAAATTGATATGTCCGTAGTAATTGGCAAAAAAGCAAAAAGACCCTTTACAGTGAGTATCCCCATCATCATTGCTCCCATGGCTTACGGAGAAGCATTAAGCAAAGAGGCAAAAATTGCCTTGGCTAAAGGTTCTGCTTTAGCCGGTACTGCAACTAATACGGGTGAAGGGCCTTTTTTGCCGGAAGAAAGGGCGGCTGCCAAATTTTTAATCTATCAATATAACCGCGGCGACTGGGGCAAAACCCCGGAGATTATCCGGCAATGCGATGCTGTGGAAATCCAGTTGGGACAAGGAGCAATCGGCGGCGTAGGCCATGTCATTGCCGCCAAAGATATTGATAAACAATTGCGCAAAGATTTTGCCTTTCCCAAAGGCAAACCTGCTATAGCCCATTCCCGCCAAGCAGAAGTAAAAAGACCTGCAGACCTGGTCAAGCTAGTAAATAAAATTAAAGATATTGGCGGGGGCATCCCTGTCGGTGTAAAAATGGCAGCCGGCAAACATCTAGAAGCAGATTTGCGCATTGCTTGCGAAGCCGGTGTTGATTTTATTTCCCTGGAAGGTGCAGAAGCGGCCACAAAAGCTTCTGCACCGATACTGCAGGATGATTTTGGCATTCCCATTGTTTTTGCCATTAGTCGTGCCGCCACGTGGCTCAAGGAAAACGGTTATAAAGACCGCGTTACGTTAATCGCCAGTGGTAAAATGCGCACACCTGGTGATGTGCTCAAGGCCTGCGCCCTGGGAGCCGATGCAGTTTATATGGGCGCTGTTGCTCTCTTTGCTTTCTCACATACACAAGTCCTTTATCCATTGCCCTTTGAACCGCCCACGCAGGTGGTCTGGTATCACGGGAAATTTGCCAAGAAATTTAAGATCAAAGATGGGGTAAAATATTTAGCACAATTTCTGCAGTCCTGCAAAGAAGAAATTGAGCTGGGGATTAAAGCCTTGGGAAAAACAAGCCTGGCAGAAGTAGGCCGGGAGGATTTGATGGCATTAAATGAACTTATTAGCCAAGGGTGCCAAATTCCTCTGGTCTACGAGCCCTTTACAGCAAAAAACTGAAAGCCCACGCTTTCAGTTTTTTATTTTTTAATTTAATTTCTTTGCAGATAGGCACAAGCTTTATCACAGCTGCTACATGCCCGTCGTGAACGTCCTACCGGCGGTTCCCCCTTAATTTCTTTAATTAATTGCACCATTTTAGTTACCTTTTCTTCAACACCTTCAATCATAAAAGTGGTGCTGCCTTCAGAACCGCCTGTTCCTCCCGCAGCCACCAGCACCGCCTCCACGCCACCTAAAATGGACATGGCTTCAATCTCAGTAATTACCTGCGCTCCCACCACCGGGAATAATCCTGCCGGCATGCCCAAAGAAATCCCGCCTTCAGCGGCAGTAAAGTGATCAATACCCACATCGGTGGGAATGTACGGCACCAACTTTTCCAAACCCACCGGAACAATTAAAGTGGCACCAACTGCCGTCAATAAAGACCAAACAGCCCCAATGGTACCTGCTTCCCGGGACCCCACCAGAATACCTGCATTACCTTCTGAGTCAACGGCGTTTGCCCCTTTAATCACCACGTCCCGGGCTGTCAGTTGCTTTATGAATTCACCGATGGTAGTGTCCACCCGCTTACCATGCTCAAATAGATAAGGCTTAATCATTTGTTTAAGCTCAGAGACACAAGGCCGGCCGTCAGTGATCACACCTGCCGTATAATTTTCTTTCTTTAGTTTAACCCCAAGTAATTCCTCCACAATAAAAGCATTAGTGGTGCCGTTAGTGACGGCTAAACGGCCGTTTTGATAAGCTTCTTGCACCTGCGGCAGCTTCACGACAGCCTTGGCAATTAACCGTTTTGCTTCAGACGGTGTCAGCGTAAAAAGAGCGCGCATTAATTTTTCCCTCCATTTATTTTTGCAAAATTATATATTTGTTGCCTGCTTAAGCCACCCGGATATTGAAGAAATTGATTATAATCTGTGCGGAATGCTTGCTGTGCCGTTTTACGGATAAAAGTAATTTCGTCATAATGATGCATTAACACATCTACCACATAAGGGCAAATAGCGCCGTTGGCAACTTCTTGCCGTAAAACGGCAGTAGCCTCTTCATATGTCATACCGTTGCGATAAGGGCGATCCTCCGTAATGGCAGTGAAAATATCGGCAACAGTCATAATGCGAGAACCTAAAGAAATTTCTTCGTCTTTTAATTTAAAGGGATACCCGTTGCCGTTTAATTTTTCGTGGTGCGTTGAAGCCCAAAGATTAATTTGCCCGAAAGCTTTAATGGGCTGCAAAAGACGATAAGTATAGTAAGTATGACTCCTAATAAAGTTATACTCATTTTCGTTGAGATTACCTTTTTTCTCTAAAATATCATTTTTTATTGCCAGTTTGCCCAGGTCATGCACATATCCGGCTATAAGCATCATTTTGCGTTCTTCTTTGGAAAAACCAATTAGTTCGGCCAATTTTTCCGCCGTATGCGCCACGCCGGCGCTGTGGGTTGCCGTAAAGGAACTGCGAAAATCAATGACTTTAGCAAAAATTTTCGTAATGGTGATCATATCATCACTGTTTAAATCAAGCGTATCAAACACTACCACCTGGGGAATAATTTGTTGCAATTGCGGGTTTACTAAATCAAACCATAAACTTTCTTTAGCGCTTACGGTATGCAAGACATCAAGATATTCCGGTACAAAGATTGTATTACGCTGTCTTTCCACGTTTGCAACAATACGTTTTGCCTGCCCTAGAACTTCCTTGTTTTTGTTTATTTGCACCACTGTCCGGTCGGCCAAATGCAGCAGATGGCTTAAGGGATGGACCTCCTTACCTAAAAATTCGCTGCCTCTACCGTAATCCCATCTCACATGGTGATGGCGAACGATTTCGGCTACTTCCACAAAACCGGGAAGCTGCTCTATTAAATGCGCACCGCGATAAGCATGATCGTGGGCATGAGGAGGTTCATTTTCAATTAATTCATGCCTTTCTTCATAGGATAGTGCCCCTAAGTCATGCATTAGCCCTGCCAGCATCACAGCTTTTAACTTCTCCGGTGCTAAATTCATTTCCTTACCTAAATGATAGGCCAGGTATGCTACCTGGAGATGGTGATTTCCCAGCCTCGGACTGACTAAATCACAAGCAATGGTCAAACTACTAATGAGCTCATACAAATTCACACGTTTCATCATTGTCTCAACCATTACCATGCCCCTCTTTCCCCTAATTTCTTTATCTACTAAAAATTTCACCTGCCAGACTACTCCATGTCCATAGTTCTCCAAAGCTACTGAAACTCCTACTAAAATTATTGGGTTAGAAAATCTTTAGAGGTAAGATGCGCTTTTGTAAAAATGCCGGTGTTTGCCTATGCCCCCCTATTCATGTGCAAAATTTCTTGAAAAAATTCCCTTGCACCTTTAAGATCATTTTCATCGGGGTGCCCTTTGGCAAGGCCGCCAATTAATTTAAGTGGACCAAAGGTAACATAACCTTTACAGCCATAAATGCCAAGCAACCGGCAGGACTTATCCTTAATCATCTTTTCCAGCTCTTTTGTACCGGCTCTGATTAAACCATAGGTGTTTATCAGAAAGACTCCTTTATTGCTTGGTAAATTATTCCCGGCAAACTCTATAATCTTTTCGCTAAACTTACCTGCATAGGTTCCGGAGGCGAAACCTATGAGATCATAAGCTTTTAAATCCGCTTTTTCACATTCATCCACATTAATTAATTTCACATCACCCAATTCCTTTATGGCATCTAAAACTTTCTTTGTATTCCCATGATGCTGTGAATAATAAACAATGGCAACTTTCATGCAAAACACCTCCCCATTAGTTTGCAGATGTTTCCGCAGAGCCTTTACCGATAAAAAAACCGCTCACAGCAAATTGAGCGGCTTCTCATCAACGTACTTTTCTTCATCTTTTCAGTGCATCCTAAACTGCATTTATGGCGGGAGTAGGTGGGAATCGAACCCACCACAGACGGGTCAACGCCTGCCACTGGATTTGAAGTCCAGGGTCCTCACCAGATAGACATCTACTCCCAAACCATATTGTACAGATTTTAGGCTTTAGTGTCAAATAACATTATTTTGCGAGCAATTCTGCCCGTTTTTGAATTAATTGTGCAGCAATACTGATGGCAATTTCAGCCGGTGTTTCTGCCTTTATATCTATACCTATAGGCGTGGTAATGCGCTTAAAATCCTCATCTGTAAAACCTTCTTCCCTCAGCTTGGCAAAAACTCCTGCGGTTTTTTTGGCGCTGCCGATTACCCCAATATATGCCGCAGGTGTTTTCAGCGCTTGTGCCTGTGCTAAACGATCATTGGCATGTCCGCGTGTCATAATGCAGACAAAATCATCTTCCGTAATCTTGACATAATCATTGAGGCGGGCAAAATCCACCAGATGAGTTTCCTCCACTCCAGGGAAGAGTTCAGGTTTTGTAAAATCAGGGCGATCGTCTAAGACGACACAGCGGAAATTAACCCGGGCAAGGATAGGTACCAACTCCTGTGCCACATGGCCGCCACCGCAAATATACACCCGGCCTGCCCGGATCAAAAGCTCACTGTAATATTTCTTTTCGTTTACTGTATGCACTTGGGAATGGCTGTGAAGATTAGCGATAACCTCCTGCGGCACTTCCATCCCCGCTACACCGGAGTTTTTGCTAAAAACCCCTAAGGCTCCGCCGGCCCCTTCGGTGATTTCACTAATTAACCATGTTTGCTCCCCGGCTTGAAACAATTTTTCTATTGTTTCCGTTAGCTTAATTACTTCCTCATGGCCGGCAGGTATGTATTGAAAATAAACATCAACATTACCGCCGCAAATCATGCCCAAATCTTCAATCTCATTTCGGTACAAGCGAAAATATTTTGTCTGTGAACTTTTTTTCTGCAACACTTCCTGTGCCATCTTTTCACTTTTATATTCCACAGCTCCGCCGCCGATGGTTCCATAGATTCTACCGGCTTTCGTCACAAGCATTCTTGCACCGGCGCCGCGCGGCGTTGAGCCGGAACTGGCGACTACAGTTACTAAAACGGCATCTTCATTATTTTTTAAAGTTTGGCCTAAGAGTTGAAACAGTTTGCGCACAGTTACCACTCCTTCCAGTAAACTCCACCGATCAAAGACCCGGCAACTCCAATTATACCATAAACAAACGTTCTGCACTCATTACGTCCTACCACTGCAAACCGTTTAGTTCAGCCCTTATTTCCTTCCAGTTTGGGAATAACTTGTCAAGATAAGCATAGAACCTTTGATTATGATGTCTCTCCAGTAAATGTACCATTTCATGCACCACTATATATTCTAAACATCTGAAACTGTGTTTAGCCAACTCCAGGTTAAACCAGATGCGTTTTGCCCCGGGATTACAGGAGCCCCATTTTGTTTTCATTAATTTCACGCCCCAAAAGTTTACCTTCCTGCCAAGTCTTTGCTCCCATTTTGCCAGTAGGGGCGGAATTTGTTTTTTCAGTTGGCTGCGATACCATTCCCGCATGACTTTTTCCCGCTGTTCTTTTGTGCTTCCCTGACGGACGTATAAATAAATTTTTCCTTCCTTAATTTCTGCCTTTTGCTTTTTCTTTGTCTCCACCACTTGTAAAAGATAGCGTTTCCCCTGGAAAAAATGACTTTCCCCAGAAACATACTCCTTTTGCGCTTGTTTTGCTTGTCTTTGCAACTTGGCTTGTTGTTTTTTTATCCAAGCAAGTTTGGCAACGGCAAATTCCCAAATTGCCTCATCACTCATGGTTAATGGTGCCGAAATTTTTACACTGCCCTCAGGAGGATGAACAGACAAGTACAAATTTTTTATTTTCTTTTTTCTGACTTCTATTTGCACATCATCAACGAGCAAATTACTTACCATTAAACAGTTCCCCTGTCTTTTGCTTTTATGCTTAAAATTTGCCCTAAAGTAGGCCAAAAAACAGAAACGACCCGAAATAAATTCGAGTCTACAAAAATCATCCTTGTTTATACTCTACAGGCTTTCACTTTAGCTATTCTTTTTTCTACCACTTCTTCCACTTTAAAAACTAAATCTTCAAATTCAATTATGGGGCTTTCTCCTTCTTTGGGGATCCTGCCCAACTGCCCGATTAAAAAGCCGCTTAGTGTTTCATAATCATCTATAGGTAAATCCACTTCTAGCAGCTCTTTTACCTGTTCTAAACTCATAACACCATTTATTAAAAAAGTATTTTCATCCAGTTTTTCAAATTCTTTTTCTTCCTCATCAAATTCATCAAAAATATTGCCGACAATTTCTTCAAGTAAATCTTCAATGGTGACGATTCCTGCCGTTCCGCCATATTCATCAATGGCCACGGCCATGTGTGTTTTGGTGCTCTGTAAATCTCGCAATAATTCATCAGTTTTTTTAGATTCCGGCACAAAATACGGCTGGCGGATAATTTTTTTCAAGTCAAAATCTTGATCGTTAATTTCTAAAAGCTGCAGTAAATCCTTTACGTTTAAAATGCCAACAATATTATCAATATTGTCCTCATAAACCGGAAATCTTGTAAATTTTGTTTCTCTGATGATATGAATTATGTCTTTTAAGTCGGCTGAAATGGGAATGCCGGCGATTTCTGTTCTGTGGGTCATAATATCGGAAACGATTTTATTATCAAATTCAAAGATGTTATTAATCATTTCTTTTTCGCTGACATCAATGGTGCCTTTTTCTTCACCCACATCTACCAGCATACGAATTTCTTCTTCGGTAACGTATCTTTCCTCGGCATTGGGATCTACCCCAAAAAGACGAACAATAAAATTAGTTGATACGGACAGTAGCTTTACAAAAGGTGAGGCAACAACAGATAATAAATTTAAAGGCGATACGACTAGAAAGGATATTTGTTCGGCCTTTTTCATAGCCAGCCGTTTAGGCACTAGTTCCCCAAAAACAAGTGTGAAATAAGAGAGAATAATTGTAATGACGACAACGGCTACATTTTTCAAGATGTTTTCAGAGACAGGTACCTGTGCCGCCTTGACAAGATTTACTAAGCGGTAGGCAAAATTCTCTGCGGCAAAAGCACTGGCGAGAAAACCGGCAAGGGTTATACCGATCTGAATGGTTGCCAGGAATTTACTTGGTTCACTTAAAATAGTTGCAATGGATTGGGCCTTCTGATTGCCCTCTTCTGCCATGATTTTAATTTTATTATCGTTTAAAGAAATCAAAGCAATTTCAGAAGCCGCAAAAAAAGCATTTAGCACTATTAATATCATTAAAAGCAAAAGTTCGCTAATCACTTTATTATCCTCCAATGAAAATATTTTAAGTAAATGCTACAGCCGCCGCGAAACGACAGAGCATTCTACGGACGAGGATAATAAAATGGCCGCGAAAAAACTTTTGCTTCTAACAGTAAGCTTAATAGTGCCCGCCTACTGCCCTCTTCCCCAAAACTATCTTCCATTTATTTACCTCCATGCATTAAAATATTTTTCTATATTTTACTCTATCTAAATAAAAACTGTCAAGTTAAGGGGGCCGTTATAACTGTAAGTTTTTTCCAAATATAAACTTTTTACGGCAAAAGAAAAGGGCAATAGATAGATACTTTAGCTCACACCAGTTTCAGGAATTCATCTATATTTCTTCTTGGTGTGACAAAGTGATTGTGAATATTTTCTTGATCGCCATAACCTAAGGCAATGCCGATAACAATGGAAAGGTTTTCCGGTATTTTCAGCTCTTCACGAATAAGTTCCGGGTAAGCCACTAACATAACGGCAGGTATGGTATTAAGACCTTTATGCTGGGCTGCCAGCATCAGACTCATGGCAAAGGAACCTAGATCAAATAAAGACCAAGGAGATAAATTCCGATCCATGCACAAAAAAACCACATGGGGTGCCCCGAAGAAGTTAAAATTCATTTCCGTCGTTTTTCTTCTTGCTTCCTGATCATCCCGGGCAATACCTAAGGCGGCAAACCTCTTAGCTCCTAACTGAAACATCCGTTCCTGGTGGACTTCCGGCCATGAAGTGGGTAAGGCAATATCAGGATGGGGCGGGACTTCTTTTTGAAAATTTTCCAAATAACGCTTGCGGAGATTATCCAAAGTAGCGCCACCGGCCACATATACTTCCCAGGGCTGCGTGTTGGCCCATGAAGGTGCACGATTGGCAGCCTCCACAATTTCGCGAATAACTTCCGGCGCCACCGGGTCGGGCTTGTAGACCCTGGTACTATGACGGTTTTTTAATGCTTCCAGCACATTCATACTTTGATACCTCCCTGGAAATTTATATGCATTTTTATCCTTTACCTCTTTAGGAGCATTATGCAGGAAACTCCTGGTCTGCAGCTTATGATTTTTTAACTACCGGTTTTTACCTTTAAGTAAATTATAGTAACACCATGCCACCATATGCTTACATAGAAATTAAAAAATTAACCTCACGCCTTCGCGCAAGGGAGACAAATTTATACATAACATGCATATAAGTATAGACAAAATGAGCAAACTTGTGTATGATATGGAGTATAAAATTAATAAAAGTAGGGGAGTAACCGCCCGCAAGGGATGCAAGGCCGTCATCGCGGTAAAGTCTTACCCGGTTTTGCATTTGCAATGGTGAGACCTACATTTATCATTGTGATGAATGTGGGTTTTTTTATTGCCACATTTCCGCAAACAGAAATTGTTAAAAGGAGGAAAATGCCAAATGGAGAAATCACAGTGGTTTTCTCTGACGAACATGCAGGCAGCAGAAGAATTACAAGTTGATTTGGACCACGGCTTAACCAAGGAAGAGGCTAAAAAAAGACTGGAAATTTACGGAGCCAACGCTTTAAAAGAAGAACCTCCCAGAAGCATTTTGGCCATGTTTTTTGATCAGTTAAAAGAAACGTTAATTTTAATCTTAATTGTTGCCGCCATCATTTCCGGTGCCTTAGGTGAATGGATTGACAGTATAGTAATTATGATCATTGTGGTGCTCAATGCTATTTTGGGCGTTGTGCAGGAAAATAAAGCGGAACAGGCCTTGCAGGCTTTAAAGGAAATGACAAAAGCCCACGCCAAAGTATTGCGTGACGGTCAAGTAACTCAAATCGAGGTGGAAGAGCTGGTACCCGGCGATGTGCTCCTCTTGGAAGCGGGAGATTCCGTACCTGCCGATGCCAGGCTGGTGCAGGTAGCCTCTTTAATGGTCAACGAAGCCGCCTTAACGGGAGAATCGGTACCGGTAGAAAAAAATGTGGAGCCTTTAAAGCAAAAAGAAGTACCCCTTGCCGAACAAAACAATATGGTTTTTATGGGTACTTACATTACCAGCGGCAGGGCTAAAGCAGTAGTTACCGGTACCGGTACAGAAACCGAGTTAGGTAAAATTGCTGAGATGCTTCATGCTGCTCCTCCTGATCCGACACCATTGCAAAAACAACTGGCTTCCCTTGGCAAAACCTTAGGTATAGCAGCCGGTATTATTGTGGCCGTAGTTTTTCTCACCGGCCTCTGGCGTGGTGAAGAAGTTTTAAATATGTTTATGACTGCCGTCGCTCTGGCGGTGGCTGCCATTCCGGAAGGTTTACCTACCGTGGTAACCATTGTCCTGGCCCTGGGCGTAACCAGAATGAGCAAGCGTAATGCAGTTATCCGCAGATTGCCGGCGGTAGAAACATTAGGTGTGGCCACCTATATTTGTTCAGATAAAACCGGTACTTTAACAAAAAATGAAATGACCGTAACCGATCTCTACCTGCCCGGTCTGGATATAAAAGTCACAGGCGCAGGATACGAACCGGTTGGCGAGTTTTTCACTACAGAAAAAGAAAAAATTAATCCGGACAACTACCCGGATTTAAAACTAATGCTCTTGGGAGCGGCACTAAATACAGATGCTTGTTTGCGCTGTGAAGATAAAGGCCAGCAAATTATTGGTGATCCTACAGAAGGTGCTTTGGTGGTAGCCGCCCTTAAGGCCGGTATAAAAAAAGAGGAAGCGGAAGAAAAATATCCGCGGTTGGCGGAAATACCCTTTGATTCGGGCCGCAAGATGATGACCACTTTTCATCAATTGGCGGAAGGTATCTATGCTTTTACCAAAGGAGCTCCTGATGTTTTATTGGCCCGCTGCCGCTACATCCACCAGAATGGCACAGCCAGAGCCATGACAGAAAAAGACAAACAAGAGCTCTTGGCAGTAAACTCCCACTTTGCATCCCAGGGACAGCGGGTACTGGCACTGGCTTATCGTACCTGGCCTGAACTACCAGAAGCATTAAACTCCGAAACCGTGGAGCAGAAATTAGTTTATCTCGGATATTTTGTCATGATCGATCCGCCTCGACCGGAAGCTAAGAAAGCTGTGGAAGTAAGCCGCCAGGCAGGCATTCACACGGTAATGATCACCGGCGACCACAAGGATACAGCCTTGGCAATTGCTAAAGAGTTAGGCATCTGGCAGGAAGGCGACAACAGCTTAACAGGTCTTGAATTGGCACGTCTGTCGGATGAAGCATTGCAACGGCAAGTATTAAAGACAACGGTTTACGCCAGAGTTTCCCCGGAAGACAAGCTGCGTATAGTAGACGCCTTAAAGGCCAATGGGCAAGTTGTGGCCATGACCGGAGACGGCGTTAATGACGCCCCTGCCTTAAAAAGGGCAGATATCGGGGCCGCCATGGGTATTACCGGGACAGAAGTATCTAAAGAAGCCGCCGATATGGTGCTTTTAGATGATAATTTTGCCACCATTGTAAATGCGGTTGAGGAAGGCAGAACTATTTACAACAATATCCGTAAAGCGATTTATTATCTTTTGTCCTGTAATATTGGAGAAATCATAACGATTTTTGGGGCAATTCTCCTAGGTTTAGGCAGTCCTTTAACACCTATTCAAATTTTATGGCTCAACCTGGTGACAGACGGCCTGCCGGCTTTAGCTTTGGGCGTCGAGCCGCCGGAAAAAGATATTATGAAGCGGCCGCCCCGCAACAGCCGTGAAACAGTTTTTGCCGGCGGCATGGGAATAAGTATTATCTATCAGGGCATAATCATCGGCCTCCTTGCTCTAGGCGTTTATTGGCTGGCATTATCCTGGGGCCGTTCCCTGGTACAAGCTCACACGATGGCTTTTTTAACTATGGCTTTAAGCCAATTGGTACACTCCTTTAATGCCAGAAGCTTTGAACACTCCCTCTTTACCCTTGGTATTACTTCTAACCGTTATTTGGTTTACGCCTTTTCCGTTTCTTTACTGCTGCAGCTGGCAGTTGTCTTCATACCGTTCCTGCAAGGAATTTTTGGCACAGCATTGTTGCATTTCCAAGATTGGGCTTTAGTCATTGGCTGCTGTTTGGTACCGCTCATTGTGGTGGAGTTTGCTAAATTGATACGCAAGTCATTTTCCCGCTAATGCTACACCGCCAAGCAGGACGATTACAATATTAAAGTGCCCTATGGGTTTCCCCCATAGGGCACTTTAATATCTTAGAAATTATTTGTTAATTGTTCTCCATCCACTCCCGTAGGGATCCTTTCCTGCCCGGCAACCGGCAAACGTTTCTTTACTTAATTTATCCGGTTCCAGTGCGAAAATATTGTGCAGCATACAGTCTATTTCCACTGTAAAGCGCTCCTTTTATGCTCAAAATCAACAATTATTTTATCCACAAACTCCACGGAAAAACCAACCCTGCCTGACGATTTCGCTGACCAAAAGTGGCGAATGTCCGTGAACAGCAATGTTTACATAACCTTCCTTAAGCGCACCCAAGTTTGCTTTTACTGTACTCCTTTGCGGAAGGCCAAATAGGCTGTCCATAAAAAACAAAGATTTGCTTATTTTGCATCCAGCTATTGACAAGGAAAAAAGTTAAATTTATGATGATCTTATTCTGATTGGGACAACCCAGAGAAAATGCTTTTCCCACTGTTAAAATGGGAGAGATTTTAAGGAAATTCGCCCAAAAAGAAAAATCTTTAAAGAAAGGAGTTCTGTATGAAAGTTGTGCAAACAAAAAAAGCCCCCGCAGCCATAGGGCCTTATTCCCAAGCAATTATTTCCGGGAATCTTGTTTTTACCTCGGGTCAAATACCCTTGTCTCCCGTTGACGGAACAGTAGTTGGGGAAAACATCCACGAGCAAACCGAGGCGGCCATTAAAAATCTGGAAGCGGTATTGCAGGCGGCCGGAAGCTCTTTGCGGCATGTTATTAAAACAACCTGCTTTTTGTCCGATCTCAGTAATTTTGCGGAGTTTAATAAAGTTTACGCCCAATACTTTCCAAACAAGCCGGCCCGCTCCTGTGTAGAAGTATCAGCATTGCCAAAAAACGTCCTGGTTGAAATTGAAGCCATTGCCGAGATTGTTTCTACATAACGGACAGTAAAAAAGCGTTTGGAATTCAAGCTTTTTTTCCAAACGCTTTTTATGTTAATTTTTTTGTTGTGCTCCATATGCCCGCCACGGGGGCCGGCTGCATACTCCAGGCCGGCTGCCATGTTCAGCAATTCTGCCGTGACTTCTTCTGCGCTGCCCTTATCACATAAGAAAGCCGCAAAACACTAATGATTTTGCGGCTTATCTTATGCAGCTTCGGAGCTGATTGAGAGCCTAAACTTAAAGCGTGAACTCCACAACCAAATAAGACGGACTATATTCTTCCGCTTCGGCAGGGAAAACATCTTTAACGAGACGATACTCTCCGGCTTCCAAAGTCCCGTACAGCCACTCCCAGTCAATTTCCATTTCTCTGCTTGCCTTTGGCTCCAAGATGTAGGCAATGTCGGCAAATCCGTAATTTTCAATCACAGCAGGGACCTGCTTCCATTCGTTACCGATTCTTTTTTCCAACCACATATATTCACCGTAAAGATACTGTTTGTCTGTATTATTTTGGAAAATGACGGTTATGCCCGTGGGAGAAACTGATCCTTCTTTGACAGTTAAAATTACATCTTCGCTATCATTATTTGAGGCAAATTTGCTCGGTTCCCAATCTTCCCCTTTCGGCTTCTGGGCAGCGGCCTTATCGCCACAACCTGAAAGCAAGGACATACCTAAAACCAGGCAAAGTAACAAGGCTAATAGTTTTTGCATAGAACCCCTCCCCATGGATTTTAAAACTTTACCTGAACTTGCAACTTTATCTTTACAGACGCTTTAGGGAAGAAACGGTTCCATCTTATTCCTCGATCTTTGCCCGGGTAGAGAGGAAAGAAATTTTTTTTGATTAAAACTGGCAGTTTTGCGCAACACAAACAACAAAAATATATTTCTGACAATAGATAATTTTTTATGTATTTGCAATAATTAGATTCCTTACTGTATAATATAGGAAAGCTTGACCGTACTTTAATCTTTTAACCGAGGAGGGCTAAAAATGTCAAATCTCAGAAACAGTTTGCAAGAAAAGTACATATTTGAGTTGAAGCCAATTTCACCTTCCCCAATGCCAGAATTAACAGCACCCTGCCTCTTGCACATGAATAAAGAACAAAACGTCATTTTTAGTTGGTGGGCTGTGACGGAACCGGTGGTCTGGGAAAGTGAACCATTCCGGCACGATTTTGATCAGTTTGTCTTCTTTGCCGGTAGCGGAACAAGCATGGATCAGCTGGGTGGTGTGGTGGAATTTCATTTGGGCGATGAAGAAGGCAACATGGAAAAGTTTATCATCACAAAGCCCACCATCATATATATCAAAGCAGGCTTATATCATTGCCCGCTTATCTTCCGGGAAGTTTATGATCCCAACAAGCCCATTCTTTTCAATGATATTTCCCTGGCCGGAGTTTATAGAAAATACAAACCTGGCAGTAACCAGCCCCTGGGTATCAATAACGAACCCATTGAAAAAACATGGTAGTTGGCAGCAAATAAGCAGCTAAGAGTAACATTGTACTATTTTCGTTTTCCTAAAAGTAATAAAACCCACCTAGGTTTAAAGCTTTACCTAAGTGGGTTTTCTTTTTCCTCATTATAAATTGCAGCAGTGGCTCAATTGCCATTAAACATGATTAGCCAAGCCGGCCATGTCTTTTTTCCCAGTCTGAACGCAGGATGGCATATTGTTTAACATCCCAAAATTTGTTTTTGGCAAATATTTTTTCCCGGACAACACCTTCAAAACTCATCCCGACTTTTTGCATTACCCGCCCCGATTTCTCATTGCGGACATAATGACAGCTCTCTATTCTGTTTAACCCCATTTCTTCAAAGGCAAACTGCAATACTCGGCTTACAGCTTCCGGCATAATTCCCTGGCCCCAATATTTCCTGGACAAAACATAGCCAATTTCCGCACTTTTATTTTGCAGATCATACCGCGGTATACCAACAGAACCAATCAATTTACCTGTAGATTTTAAAACAATGCCCCATTCTCCTGCTTCATCCTTTTCATATTTGTCAAGGATGAAATTAATGAAACTTTTGGTCTCTTCGATGGACTGATGTGTCTCCCAGGTCATAAAGCGTGACACTTCAGGATCTGAACCATATGCAAAAATATCATCCGCATCCTGCAGCGTAAGTTTTCTCAAAATTAATCTTTCCGTCTCCAACTGTGGTGTACCTTTAAAAAACAAATCCTGCATAAACTTTACCCTCCCAAAACGATACTGTCTTCACAACTGCCCAGCGTTTTACTCATTTATATTATTGTTTTCCATGGCAATCCCCCCTATGGCAAAACCCCACGGATCACAAACAAATGTGACTCCGTGGGGTTTAAGTACCACGTGTAGAGTTTGCAAACTCCTATGTAGCTCGGACATTTCTGCCCTTATACATACTCACATTTACGGCATTATTGCATATCTTTTCCATTTTGTCAACAGGTCTTGCTGGTGACGTATAAAAACATTTTAGTTTTGCTACTGCCTAGAATAATTCCATATATCGCTTGATACAAACGTTAAGACCGCGAGATTTTGCCGGTTCAATTACCGCTTTCTCAATCATTTACTAATTTTAAGGCTAGAGGAAAGATTAGACTCCCTGGATTAAATCTCTTCTGTTGTAGCCTATAAAGCCGGTGGTTATTAATACCGCTGCTATGAGGATAAGGACGGCCGTTTTCAGAAAATTTACCTCTTCAATGGGTACTTGTGGGATATGGCCAAAAGGGGTGAGATTAGCCATCCCTTCAGGTAGCTGCAGCAAATCACCTAAATAAATTACAAAAAACGAATATCCTAAATAAAGCCAAGTTAGGCCGGTTAGCTTTGGCGCAAATCCAATTAACAACACAGCTAACCCCACCTTAAGCCAAATAGCCGGCAGATGAGCAAAGCCTGCTTTCAACAATGTATGCAGTGAGATTGTATCTTCCATGACAAAGCTTGCAGCCAACCAAAATCCCAGACATGAGGCCAGTTGCATAAGAGGAGCATCGATCACAGCAATTATTGTATAACTGCCCAGCATCTTATTTCTGGAGACTGAACCGGCAAAGAGTTGTTCTGTTCTGCCCCTTTTTTCTTCAGACCAAAGTTTAAGGATGCATATGAGAACAGGAATTGCCCCAATTATACTTAAGATTATGATAAGCATGGCTATAAATCTTTCCGTTAAAGTAAATCCTTCCGCTACAGGAATCATCTGTTGAATCATTTCACTGCTTTGCAAAAATCCTTCTAAATCTCCTAGAACAGAACCATAAGAAACGCCTAACACAAACATGCCAATGATCCAGGCAATAAGCATTGTTTGCTGCAAGCGCCAAGGAAGCCCTAATGAAGATAAAAGCAACCTCGAGGCATGTTTTCTGCCCGGCCTGGTGGGGATAAAACCGGCATTTAAGTCTCTTATAGAATTTAAATATAAAGCCAAAGCAAAGAAAACAATGGATACGCCTAAAGTAACTACAACAGGCCACCAATAATTGTTGACATAAACTTCAGTGCGCAAAATTAAGCCCAGGGGAGAGATGAGTGAGAGGAATTCATTTTCTATATCTCCTATACCTCTTACTAAATAAGCAAGGATCAAGAAAGCAAAGGAATAGCCTATGGTAGAGCGGGCATTTGTGGTCAGTTGCGCAAATAAGCCTGTTATGGCTGTAAAGCAAATACCAATGGCCCCTAGAGAAGCTCCATAAAGAAGTGAACCCGTTAAATCCATACTTTCTAAGCCTAAGGAGTACAAGCCAAAACCCACCACCAGGGCTAACACTATATTGGTAATCACAGCAATTAAAATTGTGGCTGCAAAGGGCGCTAAAAACCCTACCGGAAGGGAGCGGAGCATTTCAATGCGCCCTTCTTCTTCATCTTCTCGAGTGTTTTTTGTGGTTAATAAGATACTCATGATGCCTACGGCTACAGAAGTAAAAGCCAACATGAAATGAGCCATCATGGCTCCATCTGTATAATTATCAAGACCGTAGCCGGGACCGAGCATAAAAGTAACGGCGGGGTTTTTCATCGTTTCTGCCATCATCTGTCTTTCAAGCTCTGATGAATATAGTGTCGGCAGCATGGCAGCTATCAGTATTGTGGATAAAGTAATGGCAATGATCCATATCAGTATTTTTACACGGTCTTTTCTCCAAATGAAACTTGCCAAAACTACTGTATGCGTATACAGTCTTGACATTATAATTCATCCCCCTCCCCCTGATAATGTCTGAGGAATAAATCTTCTAATGTGGGAGGAGCACTTTCCAGTCTAACAATACCAAACTGACTAATGTATTTCATGACATTATCCAATTCTTCTGTATCTACTTGGAAAAAGCATGTGTTATCTTTTTCTACAAGATCATGAATGCCTTTTAAATCCTTTAATGCTTTAACGGGTTGCTTTGTTTGCACCACCATGCTGGCTCTAGTTAAGTGGCGTAATTCATCTAAACTACCAGATTCAATGATTTTACCTTGGCGGATGATACTAACTTTATCGCATAATTTTTCAACTTCAGAGAGGATATGACTGGAAAGCAGTACACTTTTGCCTTCCTCTTTAGCTTCCAGAATACATTCCTGAAAAACTTTTTCCATTAAAGGATCTAGCCCTGATGTGGGTTCATCCAAGATATAAAGATCAGCATCTACAGCAAAAGCGGCAATTAAAGCGACTTTTTGTCTATTGCCTTTTGAATATGTGCCGCATTTTTTCGACGGATCTAAATTAAATCTTTCTATCAGCTCTTCACGGCGACTGTTGTTGTGGGCAGCACGCAGGTTAACAAAAAGATCTATCACTTCACCACCGGTAAGGTTAGGCCAAAGGTTTACCTCACCGGGGACATAAGCTATTCTTTTATGTATTTCCACCGCATCCTTCCAGGCATCCAGACCAAAAATTTTTGCTTCACCTGAGGTGGCTTTTAAAATACCAAGTAAGATACGTATGGTTGTGGTTTTTCCTGCCCCGTTCGGGCCAATAAAGCCATAGATTTCGCCTTCATTGATTTCAAGATTAATTCCCTTTAAAGCAGTAAAATTACCAAATTTTTTTGTTAAATTTTTAATCTTGACAATAGGCATAAACTCCCCCGCTTTACTTATAATAGTTTTTTTAAAAAATCCGAAAAATTATCATACTCTTTCCCCAAATGCTGGTAAATTATTGAAGGTACTGTTTGTCTTTAAACCGGCTAAAGCAAAGACGCACAAAACTCTTTGAGCCTTTATTTTACCAGTTTACTTGCTGCTTCAGTCTTAATTTGCGAGGAGATGTTTTTATAATCCTTCACCACCGCAATTAAGCTTTTCATGCCTTCAGTTAAAACTTTATCTTTATGGTAAACAATACTAAAATATCTGTCCCAAGCGCCGTCCGCACATTCAATAACATGAATGTGTCCGCTTTTCACTTCCGCCTCCACCAAG
>JAAYMK010000087.1 GCA_012521405.1 Bacillota bacterium | reverse complement strand
ATCGGCAGTCAAATCGCTACCTTTAATATTCATCTCCTCGTTGGTCACATCAGGTGAAAGACGTGAATTGCATCCTACAACCACCAATATAATTACTAAAATAACCATCAGGAATTTAGTCATTTTAAACCCCTTTAACTTCCTGTTGCAAGCTTATGCTGTTGTTATCATACCAAAAATTAAGATTGGGAATGTTAGAGCTTTTTAAAAGTAAGCACTCTACACATTAAGATTTATTAAGAATTAAAGCCGCCAGGAAGTTTTTTACTGTTTTCGCCAATATTTTCTACGGATACAAATCACTTATCTGCCTTGTCTTACGTTGGCAGATATTATTCAACAAAAAACACTATTCTTCCTTTGCCACCCAAAAATTTCTCCCTTACCAAAAATAGTTTGCAGTATACTAAATTATGCCCGTTCCTGCAATTTTTGCATGCTCCCTTTTTTGCTTTGCCAATTAAGAAGCGCTCCGCCTAGAACCAGGAAAACACCGGTTAAACTGAGCAAACCCGGTTTTTCCCGCCAAAAGATATAGCCAATGAAAAGGGAAAAAATTGTATTGGTGTATAAATAAATGGATAGGTCGCCTGCTTCAGCATAGCGGTATGCCGCAGAAAGAAAAATCTGGGATAAAGTAGCCGCCACACCGGCTGCCAAAATACTAAATAGTTGCAGCCGAGTAGGCCAGAGAAATTGTCCGCTGAACATGAAGGGCAGCGTACACAAACAGGTAATGGCCGTATAATAAAAAACAATGGTATAAGGACCGTCAGTTTTACGTAACTGGCGAATAATAACATGCGAAGCGCCGGAGGCAAAGGCAGAAAATAAACCGGCGGCTGCGGCAGTGACGGTACAGCCTGGACCGGGTTTACTAATCAGCACAACCCCCACCGCAGCAACGCTAATGGCAATCCATTGTTTACTGTTTACCCGTTCGTTTAAAAAGATTAGCCCTAAAATAATGGTAAAAAAGGGACTGACCTGGTTTAGTATTACCGCATTCCCCAGGGGGAGTAGCTCGATGGCAAGAAAATAACCTGCCAACCCCAAAAAACCAAGGATACCACGCAAAAAGAGTAGTCGTTTATTTTTCCCCCATAAATTTCTTTCCCCACGGCCGGCACCGATTCCGGCAAAGATTACCCCCACTAAACTGCGGAAAAATAGTTTTTCCATGGTAGGCATCCCGGCACTTAATTTAATTAGCGCTGCCATTATGGCAGCAAACAGTGAGCCAATTACCATGAGTACTATACCTTTGTTACGACCTGTCATTGAAATTGCCCCATTTGCTGCTTTTTAACATGGAAAAGATGTGACAAACTGCCACATCTTCCTCTACTTCCTTATTGTATACTAAGCCGCACAGACAACACAAGGCATCATTAATTAATCACGGTAAAAAAGTTCACTTATTTCACAACCACAGCAGTGCCGGAAGCCGTAACCATCAGCATATTGCCGTCTGGTCCTAGAACTTCGTAATCTATGTCTACGCCGACAATGGCGTTGGCCCCTAAAGCCTGGGCACGTGTTTTCATTTCGGCAATGGCATCCTCCCGTGCTTGTATTAACTCACCCTCGTAAGCACCTGAACGCCCACCGAAAATATTGCGCAATCCGGCAGATAAATCTTTCAGAAAATTAACGCCGCTGACAACTTCACCAAAAACAATCCCTTTATATTCCACTATTTGCTTGCCTTCAATCGTAGGGGTTGTAGTAATAATCATTTTTTTCCCTCCGCTTTTTTATGTATTTTGTTTTAATTTTTATATGCTTCTCCCTGCAGGTTAAGTATCCTTTCAGCAAAAAAAAATAATAGGGTCTTGCGACCCTAGAAAAAATACTTATCTTTTGCTTAGTGCTTATTGTTTTTACGCAAAACTGACAGTAAAGTTTGCGGAATAGCATGCAGTGGACATTGTTTCTCCACTGCTCCGATTTCATAAGCAGCTTTAGGCATGCCATACACAACGGAAGTCTCTTCATCCTGACCGATAGTTCTTGCTCCCTGCTTGCGCATAGCCAGCAATCCTTTGGCGCCGTCGGCACCCATGCCGGTAAGAATAATACCAACAGCCTTGCCGCCGGCTTCTTTTGCCACCGATTCAAATAAGACATCAACTGAAGGCCTGTGGCCGTTTACTTTTTCGCCGGGGGAGACAACGACTTTGTAACAGTTGCCTGCTTTTTTTATACGCATCTGCAGATCTCCCGGTGCAATCAGTACAGTACCGGGAAGCACCAAATCGCCTGTTTCTGCTTCTTTAACTTTAAAAGCTGTCTGCTGATCCAAGCGCTCCGCCAGTAAGCGGGAAAACACCGGTGGAATATGCTGCACCACAACCATACCGGGCAAAGTGGGCGGTAGATTCTGCAACAACTGGCTGATAGCTTCCGTTCCGCCTGTGGAAGCCCCGATGGCAATGACTTGGTGCTGCCATTCACCGGCTGCCGGTACGCTCCGGTCCACCGTATTACGTTGCGGGCGGGGCACTTTTGCCCTGGCGGCAATTTTAATTTTTGTCGCCAAATCAGCCAGAAAATTCTCCAGGTTTTGCTGGACAGTCATATCAGGCTTACTGAGAAACTCTACAGCACCGGCATCTAAAGCGTCAAACACCGCCCCGCTGGCTACACTGATCACAATTACAGGAAGCGGGTATTGGGGCAGGAGCCGGCGAATAAATTCGATACCGTTCATTTTCGGCATTTCTATATCACAAGTCATAACGTCAGGATGGAATGCTAAAATTTTATCACGCGCTTCAAAGGGATCCGCCGCCGTTGCCACCACTTCAATTTGCTCCTCGGCGGCAAGCCCGCGGATAATGAGCTCACGAAAAACTGCACTGTCATCCACTACAAGCACACGGATTTTTTTCTTGTCCACAGAAACCTCTCCCTCGGTTCTATCTCAGATGTTAACGTGAAATGCTACAGCAACTAAAATTCGCTAATGGACTTAATATTTACCAAAATCCTGGTCATCCAAATCAATATACTGTGGTTTGTCTGTTTCTGCTGTCATTACTTCAGCGGTTATTTCCTCTTCGCTTTCTTTGGTTTCACTGCCGGCAGCCACTTCCTTTTCCGCTTCCGCTTCATCAAGCTGTGCAGTTTCTTTTTGTCGTTTAAAGCGGGCAAAGAAACTGGCTAATCCGGCTTTTAGCCCGCCGGCTTTTTCTTCTTTCTTGCTGTCAACCTTATTTTCACTGCTTTGTGTTTCACTTTCAGCACGTTGTTCTCCTTTAAGTTTAAACCGGGCCACCTGGCTCTTTAACAATTCTGCTTGTCCAGCCAATTCTTCACTGGCTGCCGCTTGTTCTTCAGAGGTGGCTGAATTGCTCTGGGTAACTTCTGACACTTGTACTACACCTTCATTAATCTGCGCAATGGCCAGAGCTTGTTCGTTGGAAGCGGTAGCAATATTGTCGACCAGTTTAGCCACTTCACTGATACTGCTGAGGATTTCATCCAAAGCTTTAGATGTTTCCGCAGCAATCTTTGTGCCGTCGTCGGCTTTTTGTTTGGAATTTTCGATCAGCTCAGTCGTTTCCTTAGCAGCTTGCGCCGAGCGCACAGCCAAATTTCTCACCTCATCCGCCACTACGGCAAAGCCTTTACCGTACTGTCCGGCCCTGGCCGCTTCAATGGCTGCATTGAGGGCTAAAATATTCGTCTGGAATGCAATTTCATCAATCATCTGGATAATATCAGAAATATTGGTTGATGCTTTGTTAATCTCATCGATGGCCATGACCAAATCCTGCATCCGCTCATGGCCGCTTAGAGCTTTATTTCTCGCTTCTTCGGCAAATTTGTTCGCATCATCGGCATATGCGGCGTTTTGTTTTGTCTGGGCCGAGACTTCTTCTAGGGAAGCCGTTAGCTCTTCAATGGAGCTGGCCTGTTCAGCAGCTCTCTGGGAGAGAACCATACTGGAATCGGAAACTTGTTTTGAACCTGAAGCCACTTGTTCCGCGGCAGACCAAATATTTGAAAGGGCGTAATTCATATTATCGGTCATTTTGTTAAAAGCACGGGCTAAAATGCCAATCTCGTCTGTATGATCCACCTGCACCACCACATCCAAGTTGCCCTCGGCAATGGAATTGGCGGCCTGCACTACTTTATAAATAGGTTTGCAAATTAAACGGGAAATGACATCGCCTAAAATTATAGCCAAAATGGCAGCAAAGATTATCCATGACCGCATGGTGTTAATTGCTTGATTGGCCAGATCCTGGTTGGAAAGTGCCTTTGCTTCTGCATCTTCCACCTTTAAATCCACCAAGTGCATCAGTGCCTCTTCCTGTATCGTTTCCGCTTTTGTCATTGCTTCAACCAATATTTTCAAATTTGCTTCGCTTAAGTTATCCTGGTTGTTCCGAATGTAAGCATAAAGATTTTCTATACTTTGCTTATAGGGCTGCCTGACATCAAGGAAATCTTTGAAAGCTTTTTCTATTTCCGGCGATTGATCGCGTTTGCTAAATTCGGCAGCCATGACATTAATTTCGGAAATCCCTTTATGTACGTTGGCTAATTTTTCATTCACGATATCTAAATTATCGGCAAAGATAACCATTTCCCGCGCGTTTATTTCCATCTGGTACAAAGTATTTAGCATCTTGGAAGTTTCGGAGACAGGTACAGTCATATCTTGGTATAATTCCATGTCGCTGCGCGTTATTTCTTTGAGGTTTTGCATGCCGATAATACCAACGACGGCGGCAATAGCTGCCACCAGAATAAATCCCACCATCATCTTGGTAAAAATTCTTCTGTTTGTAAAGATTTTCATAATAAACCCTCCTACAATTGCGCTAACTGTTCAATTTCATCATCCGTCAAAATTTTATTGCAGTCTAAAATAAGTTTGACATCCTCTCCCACCTTGCCAATTCCCTGAATATAGCGGTTATGACCTTTACTAATTTCCGGAGGGGGGGCTATATCTTCATCGGGAATATACAGCACTTCGGCAACCCGGTCTACCACCAGTCCCATATCGATATCATTCATTTCCACGATAATCACACAAGTCCGGTCTGTATATTCTAAAAACGGCTTTTTAAAACGCAACCGTACATCCATTATTGGTATGATTTTGCCGCGCAAATTAATAATGCCGCGAATATATTCCGGCAGCTCCGGAACTTCTGTGATGGGCTGGACTCCGATAATTTCCGTCACATACTTGATGGCAATAGCATAGCAATCATCCTCAATATAAAAGGTCAGATATTTCCCCTTGAGCGTATCCTCCTGTTCTGCCATGTTTTGTTGTTCCAGCTCATTCATACCCCATACTCCTTCCTTCTTTTGATCTTACCCACATCTGACTCTCCCCGGTTAGTTTTGCATAAAACCGCCTATATCCAGAATTAAGCTGATACTCCCATCTCCTAAGAGAGTGCAGCCGCCAATTCCTCTGATTTTATGGTGTTTCTGAAGATAATTGGGCAGGGACTTCACCACTACTTCCTGCTGGCCTAAAATTTCATCGGCAAAAAGGCACAGCCTTTTATCATCATGTTCAACCATCACAAAGATGCCTTCCGCCAAATCGGTAACCTCAGTGGGCAGCGCATAAAATTCATGCAGACGAATAATGGGATAGCATTCCCCTCGTACCATAATCATTTCATTGCCGTCGGGATCTTTGACCAGTTTATTTTTTGCCAAGCGTACAGACTCGCGAATGGAAGTGACCGGAATGGTAAAGCGCGCTTTGCCCACATTGATATTCATACCCTCAATAATTGATAAGGTCAGCGGGATTTTTAAAGTGAAAACAGTTCCTTGGTCTTTTTGGCTGTCAACGAAAACTGTGCCGCCGATAGCCTCCAGATTTTTCACCACCACATCCATGCCGACACCCCGGCCGGAGTATTCCGTCACTTTTTCATTGGTGGAAAATCCCGGCAAAAAGATTAAAGAGTAGATTTCCTTGTCTGTATATTCAGCTTCCGGCTTGGTTAAAAGATCCTGCCGGCGTGCTTTTTGCAGGATTTTATCCTTATCTAATCCTCGACCGTCATCTTTTACTATCACCAGCACAAAACTGCCGGCATGTTTAGCTTCCAGTATAATGGTACCCGCTACCGGTTTACCTTTTTGCACTCGCTCTTCTGCAGTTTCAATTCCATGATCAATGGCGTTGCGGATTAAATGCATGAGCGGATCAGAAAGATGTTCAATGACATTTTTATCTACTTCCGTTTCCTCACCGATGAGCTGTAGTTTTACCTCTTTATTGAGTTTTTTACCCATGTCCCGGACAATCCGCTGCATTTTCAGAAAAGTAGTAGTCAGCGGCACCATCCTGACAGACATAACCGTTTCCTGAATTTCGTTTGTAATTTTATGCAACTGCCTGGCAGCCTGCTGGAAACTAGGCAGTTCCAAACCCGCAAGATCGGGATTTTGTGTGACCATGGCTTCGGCAATGACCAGTTCACCCACTAAATCCATGAGCTTGTCCAATTTGGCCACATGAACACTTATCATACTTTGTGCTGCCGTTGCTCCTGTAGCATACTTTTCTTGCTCTTTAGGTGCGCTTTGCTGCTTGTCTCTTTCTGCCGTCTCAATCCCGGCAGCCTTTGCTTTTTCTTCACTGCTTTCTGTGTTTTCTGCAGTTTCCAAACGGCGGAATTCCAACTCTTGCAAAAAAAGCGTGTCTAAAAAGAATTGCTGCATTTCCTCAAAGGATTTATCAGTATAAACAATGACTTTAAAACCGTTTTTCCTAATAGTTTCGATGCTGGCGTCGCTATCTAAAAGATCTTCCGGCTCATAATAAATCTCCTGCGCCAATTTTTTCTCTTGTAAGTTGTGAATGACACTAAAAGCCCGGATATTTTCCATTTCACAACCGTCTTCAAAATGGATAATGGCTTCAAAGCCGGACAGCCCATCGTCTTTTTGTCTGCTCTGGATGATTTTCTTTTCCGCAACCGGCGAAACTTCTTTAGAGGCGGCACTTTCTACAGCTGCAGCATTCTCTTCCTTTAACTGGGCTAAAAAGTTTTGTATTTTATCGTTTAAGGCAGCCGCATCACCGTCCGCTTTGCCGCCGGTTTGTAATTTTTCCAGCTCCGATTTAATAAAATCTATGCCGTCAAGAATCAAATCGGAAAGAGCTGAATAATCAACATTGTGCGGTTTGGCTTCACGCAGAAAATAAAAGAGATCTTCCATCCTGTGAGCCAGAGTAGACAAATTATTCAGCATCATCATGGCGGCAGAGCCTTTAATGGTATGCATGATGCGAAAAATCTCGCGAATTGATTCTTCTGAGTAAGTGTTGGCCTTTTCGCTGATGAGGACGATATTTTCCAACTGTTCAATATTCTGTTCGGTTTCAAAAAGGAAAATTTCCAACATTGATTCATCCATAAAATCTTCCGCCAATCATACCGCCTCCTTTACCGAAGAATTACTCTGCGCAATTTTACCAAACCAAATTTTTCCTTTCCTTAGTTATATTTTATCTGTAGTAAATATCGGAATGCTTAAGCAAAACTTAATACTCTAGCCAAGCTTTTCTCCCTCAAACAAGAAAGACATAACAATAAAAAAGCCGGCGCCAAACAGACGCCGGGTAAATTTTAAGGAGGAAAATTGTATGCTTGTAAAAAGGTGAGAAAGTTTTCCGTAAGTTCTGGATCAAATTGTGTATTGGCATTTTTTTTAATGATGGCTGCAGCTTCCCTTTTGCTTAATGCCCGCCGAAAAGGCATATCATGGATCATCATATCGCAGGATTCAACCAAAGCAATCATTCTGGCCAGTTTAGGAATTTCTTTTCCCTTTAGGCCTTTAGGATATCCTAACCCGTCCCAGCGTTCATGGTGGGCCAGGACAATTTGCGCCAAAGCCATGGTATCATCAAAAAAATTTAAAATGCGAAAGCCCACTACCGGGTGTTGTCTTACCTCTTTATATTCTTCTTCCTTCAAGACACCTGCTTTTAAAAGGATGCTTTCATCCAGCACGATTTTGCCGATATCGTGGTAATAAGCCACCTCCTTAAGGAGTTTCAGTTCCGCATCATCCAGTTTCAGTGCTTTTCCCCACTGTAAGCACATTTCACTGACACGTTGTGCATGGGCCATCTCCACGGGGAATTTTGCATGCAGCGCTTCTGTAATCCATGACAAAAGGCCGGTGTGAGTACTGGAGCGTACCAGTGTCTTTTGCTCATACATCTCATCTTCAGCACGCTCCAGGGCTAAAATGATATTTTCACTACTTTCAGTTTTGACACCGCAGCCAATGGAAATACTGCCCTTGATGGTCTGCACTTCCTCCCGGGACAGTCTTTCCTGAATACGCCTGGCAATACTTCTGGCTGCAGTGATGTTTGTGCGGGGTAGTAAGATAACAAATTCATCTCCGCCCCAACGGGCAATGATATCGTCAGCCCGGCAAACCTCCTTAATGGTCCGGGCGACTCTTTGCAGTAGCAAATCTCCAAAGGCATGGCCAAAAATATCATTGGCTAGTTTCAGCCCATCCACGTCTCCCATGATAATGGCAATGGGCAGATTGCGCGGCACATCTAACCGGCGCAATTCTTCTTCAAAGAAATAGCGGTTATAAAGACCGGTCAAAGGATCGTGGTAGCTTAAAAACTCAATTTTTTTCCGTTGTTCCTTTTTCTCCGTCACGTCGCGAAAAACAAGCACCACACCAATGGTCTCGCCCTTTTCGTTTTTAATGGGGGCGGCGCTGTCCTCCAAATTGTATCTTTTACCGTCCCGGGAAATTAAGACGGCATGGTTTTCCAGCTGTTGAATTTTGTCAGTGGCAAAAACCTGCTGGATAGGGTCGGAAACTTGCCGGTCCGCCAGTTCATGAGAAAGCTTAAATATCTCTCTATAATGCCTACCTAAAGCTTCCTCTTGTGGCCAGCCGGTAATTTTTTCCGCTGCCGGATTTAACATTTCCACCCTTTGGTGACGATCAACTACCAGCACCCCGTCGCCAATGGAAAGCAGTGTCTGCAAATATTTTTCTCTCTCCACGGATAAGACGTTTTGCATCTGCTTTAATTTTTGTTGATGGCGTAAAAGCATAAAAATAAAGGCTAATAAAACTGTCAGCATAAAATAAAAACTAAAGGGGATAAGTTCAGGTAAGGACTTGAAATCATTTGCAATGGCGGGTCTGGTAGTGAAAAATAGGACAAAACCAAGGAAACTTGCAGCCAGTATCTTTTTCAAAGCGGCCACTCCTTTAAAATTAGGCAAATTTTGCGTATTTTCGCGTAAAGTAGGTAATTCTCTCTCTTTCAGGATTTTCCTTTTGTCAAAATTCCTCTTTTCCTGTCCTCTCTTTAATTTAAGTTTTTATTCATAAATAGTTTAATGTAAACCTATGACCTAAAAAAACCGCATCCAAAGGGATACGGTATATATTCAAGAATCTTGCCCTCCTTGTAGACCAATTTGGGCCGCCACTTTTTGCATGCCGACAATAGTTTCGGCGATGACCTGGTCCAGTTCCATGCCCAGCATCTTTGCCCCCTCGGAAATAACCTCCCGGTTCACGCCGGCGGCAAAACTTTTTTGTTTCCACTTCTTTTTGACCGATTTAACCGTTGTATCCATAATGCTTTTACTGGGACGCATCAAGGCGGTGGCAGCAATCAGGCCAGTCAGTTCATCAATGGTATAAAGCACTTTTTCCATTTTTTCCACCGGCTCCACATCACTGCAAATCTTCCAGCCGTGGCTGACGACGGCGCGAATATAATCTTCAGGCCAATTTCTTTCCGTTAAGATTTCCTTTGTTTTTTGACAGTGTTCCTCCGGGTACATTTCAAAATCAAGATCATGTACTAAACCAATAATACCCCATTTTTCCGGATCTTCACCCAAAAGTTCAGCAAAATGCCGCATCACCGCTTCCACAGCTAAAGCATGTTTAATTAAACTTTCACTTTTATTATATTCACATAATAATTCATAAGCTTCTTGGCGCGTCGGGACTACAGACATCTACTTCAACCTCTTTCGTACGATATTTTTCCAGTTTGTTCAATAGTTTATCACTTTTTTTGTTAACCTGCAATCCGCGTTCTCCGCCGGCGCACAATTGGTAACGTTAACGGTTTGCAATACCTGCAAGCGTTATCATGGTGAAAAAATATACCTCCGCCCTGCTCGCAGCAGGCGGAGGTTTTTTAACTGACGGTAACAGGCAAAAACCAGTAGCCGTCATGGTATTGTTCCTGCAGGACTTTAATGGGCAGATCGTGTTGAAAAATGGGACCGCCCAAAACCACAGTATGAAATTCTCCGTTTTCCCCGCAGGGATCAATTCCACGCTCTTCCAGTTCACGTACTAAAGTTAAATCTAAAATTCTCCCGAGAAAAACTTTATCACAAAGTTTCTCATTCACAACCACAATCATGGCTTTAAAACCGGCAGCAATGAATTCATGCACCACCTGGCGGCGTGATTTTTGCCACAAAGGATGATATGCTGTTATGTCCGCTTGGGCGCAAATGTCCTGCACCCATTTTAAGTGACCGGGGATATCAATATCGCCAAAAACTCCATAGTTAATGCCTT
>JAAYMK010000086.1 GCA_012521405.1 Bacillota bacterium | reverse complement strand
CTATGGGCTTGCATAAGCCAATTGCATATTTAAATAAGCTCATAAAACAGAATCTCATTATTGTTGATGGCTTAAACGGTGATCTTAACTTTGAAGAGGGCGGTAATCCGGTGCAGATGAACAGGATTATTGCTGGAAAAGACCCTGTGCTCATTGACACATATGCAGCATATTTGTTGGGCTATAGTGTTGAGGAAATTCCGTACATTACCATGGCCGAAGAAATTGGTGTGGGTATTACCGACTTGGAAAGCGCTGAGATAATTGAATTAAATAAAGATATGGGTTTAAGCAAAATAGCGCCTTCAAGAAGGGTGCAACAATTAGCAAGGTATATTGTGGAGGATAGTGCCTGTTCAGCTTGCTATGGCAGCCTCATTTATGCCCTGGAAAGGCTGGCTGATAAAGGATTGTTAAATAAATTAAAAGAAAAACTATATATTGGCCAGGGTTATAAAAATAAACAGTATGACGGGATAGGCATTGGTTCCTGTACTGCAGGATTTAATAAGCATGTAAAAGGGTGTCCGACAAAAGCCAGGGATATTGTAGCGTTTTTACAAAGTTTAATCACGGAAAATAAATAACAAACGGTAATAAAAAGTTAAATAAGTGGAGAAAAAGGGGGCATAAAATTTGTGACTCATTAAAAAGTGACTTTAATTTACTAAATAGTGCAAAATGTTAAAATTATCTTATCAAAATAACATAGATGTCCATAACTAATCTGAACAGGTAGATTATGGGGGTCGCATCATGGATGGCAAAATTCCTTTTCATGTGAGTGTAAATTACATGGCTGCCGGGGCTTACCTAGGCGGTAAGCTATAAATTTAATGCCTACACTGCCGTCTATGGAGGGTTTTTTATGAAGTATGAAGAGAATATTTCCTTAAAGTACCGAATATTTAATGTGGTTTTTCTGGTTGGTATATTTATGTCATTTTCTTGTAGCTTAATGAATTATTTTTTAGGATTTAACAAAGTAGCAGTTTTACTATCCTTTATTTGTGGTGTCATTACTGTCGTGCTCTTTGTGGTGTTCAAAATCAGCAAGAATTATGAGCTAGTATCATTAATAGTTGTGATTTTTTTAAGTTTTGTTTTTTTCCCCATCATGTGGCTTATCACCGGGGGGACTTACACCAGCATCCCCTACTATATAATTACAAATGCCGGGATAATTGTTTTATTACTAACTGGATTACAAAGGAAAATAATTGTTTCTCTTTTTGCTTTGTTTGTCGGCGGCTTAATGGTTACTGAATATTTGCGACCGGAGCTGGTGGTAAGATATGACTCCGTTTTCATTAGATATGTAGATATAGCTTTTGGTTTATTTGTTTGTTTATTTTCCATTGCCGTTTTAATTTCCGTGCTTATAGATAGCTATATGGACGAACTGCAAAAATCTAAACAATATCTGGCCACCCTTGAGGAAAAAAACAGGGAATTGAAGCTAAGAACAGATTATTGGAAAAAAGTAATGCTGAAGTTATGAAGGCTAAGGAAGAAGCGGAAAAACTGAACCGGCTGCTATCTGAAGAAAAACAAAAACTGCAAATGTTGTCAATCACAGATTACTTAACAGGGGCTTTTAATAAAATGTTTATTACTTCTTGTTTAAATGAAGAGCTTGAGGCGTCGCAGAGAAAACTGAAAAAGTTGACTGTGGCCATGGTTGATATTGATAATTTTAAAACCATAAATGATACTTACGGGCATTTATACGGAGATTATGTTTTAAAAAAAGTAGTCAGGACCATAAAAAATAATTTAAGGCAAAAAGATATCATAGGGCGTTACGGCGGCGATGAGTTTTTCATTATTTTACGTGATACTAGAATCAAGGAAGGATACGCCTTAATGGAGCGTATCCGCCAAAAGATTGCGGAGATCGAATGGGAAAGCAATCTAAAAGTAACAATTAGCGGTGGCGTTGTAGAAGTAGGAGGTGACGAGTTAAACGTCCTTTTAAATAAGGTTGACCAGCTATTATATAGAGCGAAACATCGAAACAAAAATCTGATAGAAATGGAAACGCAGGCTTAATTGTTAGTGATGGAGATTTTTGCAACAATCTCCGGAGATTAATTTTACAAAAGAGGTGTCAATAATGCTTAAAGAATTTAAGGAATTTGCCATCAAAGGTAATGTTATTGACCTGGCGATAGGTGTGATTATTGGCGGCGCATTTGGTAAAATTGTTACCTCCCTCGTTAATGATATACTGATGCCTATTTTCGGCTTTATTTTAAGTGGAATAAACCTTGCGGATTTAAAACATGTCATTAAACCGGCCAGCGGCGATATTCCGGAAGTGGCCATTCTTTACGGTTCATTTATACAGGCAGTGGTAGATTTTTTAATCATTTCTTTTTCAATTTTTTTATTTATAAAACTTCTTTCTTCTTTTAAAAAGAAAGAGGAGGAAACACCTGCTCCACCTGCTCCGGATCCGCAAGTTGTACTGCTTGAAGAAATTCGCGATCTCTTGAAGGCAAAGCAGTGAAAACAAGAAAGGGGACAGTCCTGTGTCCAAAGATGCAGAACTGTCCCCCCTTTGTTTTGTGGCTAACGAAACGGCAAGTGGTTTATGATACTATAGAATTTTAGAATGGTTACACTGTTGATGCTTTATAAATGACAAAAGTAGGAGTTTAGCCTTTGGTGCTTAACTCCTACTTTTTTCTTGGGGATAAGATCTTAATGTCAAGTTCTTAATT
>JAAYMK010000085.1 GCA_012521405.1 Bacillota bacterium | reverse complement strand
CGGCAATTTAGAAGTAAAAGTAAAAATGACCGCCCCGGGTCCGGACGATTTTGTCACCACGGCCCTCACCTATCCCTTTGATTTAGTGATTGTGGCAGAAAAAGATTTGCCTTTACGTTTAGTGGAAGTTAAATAAAGCTGCGCTGCATTTATTTCACCCCTAATTTCGCCTGCCCAGCGGCAGGCTTTTCTTTTTACCCCCTAACTTACCTTGGTAAGAAAGGCAAATACCGCTATAATAGTATATGGCTCAACTTGTGCCTACAACAGAAAAGAAAGGACATCAGCATGCTTATTTTAAAAGGAAAGTATAATGAAGCAAAAGTTTATACCGATAAAATTGAAGCGGAAGCAAAGGCACAAATTATTGAACTTCTAAACCAGGATTTCATTGCCGGGGCCAAAGTGGCCATTATGCCCGATGTACATAGCGGCATCGGCTGCACCATCGGTTTTACCGCCGACCTGGGCGATAAAGTCATCCCCAATATTGTGGGCGTTGATATCGGCTGCGGGATGCTGACCATTGAGCTGGGGAAAAGGGAAATCGATTTGGCCAAGCTGGATGAAATTATTTATACCTTTGTACCCAGCGGCTTTAAAGTGCACAAAAATCGCCATACCCGCTTCCCCGCCCTGAAAGAAATGTATTGCTACCCCCATTTAAAGGACACCAATCGCCTGGAAAGAAGTTTGGGCACCTTGGGGGGAGGAAACCACTTCATTGAAGTGAATGTAGATAAAAACGGGAATAAATATTTAGTCATCCACACCGGCAGCAGGAATTTAGGCAAACAAGTGGCCGATTACTACCAAAAACAGGCGGTGAAGCTTTGCCAAGGCAGTAATTATCCCAAAGCTTTATGCTTCCTCACGGGAGAGTGGCGGGAAAAATATCTGCACGATATGAAAATCTGCCAGGAATACGCTTCCTTAAACCGCAAAATGATCGGCGACATTATCTTGCAGCACCTGCTGGACAAAACTGTGGAGGATTTCCCTTCCTTTTCCACCATCCACAACTATTTAGATTTTCAAGACAATATTATCCGCAAAGGTGCCATCTCCGCCCGCCGGGGTGAAAAAGTCATTATCCCCATTAATATGCGCGACGGCTCCATCTTGGCGGTAGGCAAAGGCAATGCCGCGTGGAATTATTCTGCACCCCACGGTGCCGGCAGAATTATGAGCAGGAATGAAGCCAGAAAAACCTTTGAACTTGCAGAATACCAAAAGTCCATGGAAGGCATTTATTCCACCTCCGTCAATAAAGCCACCATTGACGAATGCCCCATGGTCTACAAGCCCATGGAAGAAATCCTCAAACACATCCACGACACTGTGGAAGTTATCGATATTCTCAGGCCCATTTACAATTTTAAAGCTAAATAAAATTCCCTCAATTTACCTTTTTTATTTTTTTTCCTTAATACGTTAAAGTATTAACAATCTGCAATTGACTGCCTTTTTAAGCTATTATATAATCTTTCATAATGGAACAGGGGAATAGGGAGAAAAAGGAGGTTAAAAAATGAAAAGAAGCAAATGGTTAGTTTTCCTGGCCATGATCCTTATTTTTTCTTTCGCGGCTGTTGGCTGCGGCCAGAAAAGCGGTAGCGACTCAGATGCAGACGATACCATTAGAGTGGGCGTCAACTATGAGCTTTCCGGCGGTGTGGCCGCTTACGGCACCACAGCTAAAGACGCCATTTTGCTGGCCTTTGAAGAAATCAATGCCGCCGGCGGCATTGACGGGAAAATGATTGAACCTGTTGTGCTGGACAACAAATCAGAGCCTGCTGAAGCTTTAAACGTGGCCACCAAACTAGTTACGCAAGAAAAAGTGGTAGCCCATTTAGGCCCGGCCACTACCGGTGCCACTTTAAACGTTATTCCTGTTATTACCGAGTATAAAATTCCCTTGATTACCAACTCGGCCACCAACTTAGACGTTACGGTGGACCCGCAAACAAAGCAAACACGTGAATTTGTCTTCCGCACCTGCTTCACGGATCCGCCCCAAGCCATTGTGGCAGCCGATTTTGCCGTCAATGAACTGGGTGTCAAAAAAGTAGCAATCTATTATGACAACACCAACGACTACAGTAAAGGTCTCTACCAAGTCTTTAAAGAAGAAATTATCGCTTTAGGCGGCGAAGTGGTAGCGGAAGAAGGTTATGTGGAAAACGACCAGGAGTTCAGACCCACTTTAACCAAATTTAAACAATCGGGCGCTGAACTGATCTACATCCCCGGCTACTATGAAAAAGTGGCAAAAATCATTAGTCAAGCCCGGGAGATTGGTCTTGACGTGCCCTTCCTGGGTGCAGACGGCTGGGATTCGCCTGACCTGGTGGAGGTAGCCGGACCGGAAGCTTTAAATAATACTTACTTCACCAACCACTATTCTCCGCAAGACCCCGACGAAAAAGTGCAAAACTTTGTTAAAGCTTATAAAGAAAAATATGGTGCCATCCCGGCATCTTTCTCCGCCACTGCCTATGATGCAGCCTACCTGTTAGCTGATGCCATCAAGCGGGCAGGCTCGACCGATCCCGTTGCCATTACCAAAGCTTTAGCCGAAACAAAAGACTTTGATGGCATCACCGGTAAGTTCTCCTTTGACGAACAGCATAACCCGGTGAAAGAAATCTCCATTATTGAAATGGTGGACGGAGAACAAACCCTGAAAACAAAACTTGTTCCCAATAGGTAAGAAGGGGGAGTGTACCCCCTTCTTACAATTGTTACCGGCTTCCCAAGGGAGCCGGCGTTTAAAGTTAAATCCTAAACGAGAGGTGCCTTATGGAAACTTTCATTGCGCAACTGTTAAACGGGCTCTCGCTGGGCAGTATTTATGCTTTAATTGCCCTGGGCTATACCATGGTTTACGGCATCATCCAACTTATTAATTTTGCCCACGGCGAAGTACTGATGATAGGCGCTTATGCCGGTTATTTTGCCGTCACCATCTTAAAACTTAATTTCTTTGCGGCTTTACTTTTTGCCATGGTTGTGTCCGCCCTTTTTGGCATGATTATTGAACGCATCGCTTATAAACCGCTGCGCAGATCCACCAGGCTGGCAGTATTAATTACCGCCATTGGTGTTTCTTTGTTTTTACAAAACGGCGGTTTACAAGTTTTTGGTACAGACTATATCTCTTTTCCCCAAGCTATTCCCAGAGTTACTTATAAATTTCTCGACGGCAATGTCACCATCACCAGCCACCAGATCCTGATCCTACTGGTTACCATTGCCATGATGCTTATTTTACAGTACATTGTGCAAAAAACAAAAATCGGCAAAGCCATGCGTGCTGTTTCTTACGATAAAGATGCAGCTTTGCTCATGGGTATTGATGTGGATTCGGTGATTTCCGTCACTTTTGCTCTGGGTTCCGCTCTGGCCGCTGTGGCAGGAGTCCTGCTTGGCATGTACTACCAAACAATCCACCCCTTGATGGGGGTTATGCCGGGTTTAAAGGCCTTTGTGGCGGCAGTGCTGGGCGGGATTGGTATTATCCCCGGTGCCATGGCAGGGGGCTTTTTGCTTGGCATCATTGAAGCTCTGGTAAGCGGTTACTGGAGCACCACTTTCCGGGATGTGGTTGTCTTTGGACTTTTAATCCTTATTTTAATTGTGAAACCGGTAGGCCTTTTAGGCAAAGATACCCGTGAGAAAGTGTAGGTGGTTACTTTGAAGCGTAATAATATACTGGTGGGGATCCTGCTCCTTGCTTTGTACCTCATTGTCGAATTAGGGATAAGAACCGGAATCATCGAGCCTTTCCAGCAGGTTAACTTATTTCTCATGGGCATTAATATTATTTTGGCCGTCAGCTTAAACCTTATTGTCGGTTTTACCGGGCAGCTGGCTTTGGGACATGCCGGATTTATGGCGGTGGGCGCATATGTTTCCGCCGTGCTGACTTTAAAGCTGGGTCAGCCCTATCTTTTGGCCATTTTTGCCGGTGCCTTTGCCGCTTTAATTATGGGTATTATTATCGGCCTGCCCACTTTAAGACTAAAAGGCGACTACCTGGCCATTGCCACTTTAGGCTTTGGCGAGATTATCCGCGGTATTATTGTCAATATTGACTATATAGGCGGTGCCGCCGGCATTAACGGTATTCCCAAGTACACCAACTGGACCTGGCTCTATCTCTTTACTCTTTTTACCATCTTTGCCGTAAAAAACTTTGTCAATTCCACCCACGGCAGAGCTTGTATTGCCATTCGCGACAATGAAATAGCTGCAGAAACAATGGGCATTAATACCACCTATTACAAAGTGCTGGCCTTTAGCCTGGGTGCCTTTTTTGCCGGGATTGCCGGTGCTCTCTACGCCCATTATTTCTTTTTAATTCAGCCCGTTACTTTCAGCATGCAAAAATCCTTTGACGCTTTAGTCATGGTAGTGTTTGGCGGTTTAGGCAGCATCACCGGCTCCATTTTAGCCGCCATTGCCGTTACCTTTTTAAATGCCGCCCTAATTAATTTAGGGGCTCTGCGCATGGTCATTTATGCCATGCTGCTGGTGATTATTATGGTCTTTCGCCCGCAAGGTCTTTTGGGCACAAAGGAGTTTACCTTTAGGACGCTTTTAAGGCTGAAGGAAAGGGGAACAGCCAATGCTAAGGACTGAACGCTTAACGAGAACATTCGGCGGTTTGGCTGCCGTCTCCAATTTGGATTTAAACTTGCGGCAAGGTGAGTTGGTGGGCTTAATCGGCCCCAACGGTGCCGGAAAAACCACTGTCTTTAACTTACTGACAGGCGTTTACCACCCCTCATCCGGCGACATTATTTTCGAAAACGAGAGTCTTGTGGGCCACAAACCTTTCCAGATTACAGCCAAAGGCCTGGCCAGGACTTTTCAAAATATCCGCCTCTTTGAATCATTATCGGTGCTGGAAAACGTAAAAATTGCCCTGCACTGGCACAGCCGCTATTCCCTTTTCAGCGCCCTTTTCCGCCTCAAAGGCTTCTATGCCGGGGAAGAAAAAATGACGGCGGAAGCGCTGCGCCTTTTGGAACTTTTTAATTTGGACCACAAAAAAGACGAACTGGCCAAAAACCTGCCCTACGGCGAACAGCGGCGCCTGGAAATTGTCCGCGCCATTGCCGCCAAGCCCAAAATCCTCTTATTGGACGAACCGGCCGCCGGCATGAACCCGCAGGAAACGCAGGATTTAATGGCATTAATCCAAAAGGTCCGGAAACTTTTCAATCTGACCATTCTTTTAATTGAACACGATATGTCTTTAGTGATGGGAATTTGTGAGCGCATTTATGTGCTGGATTACGGCAAAGTCATTGCCCAGGGCACACCGGCAGAAATTAAAAATAATAAACGGGTAATTGAAGCCTACCTGGGAGAGGAGGCTTAAAGTGTTAAAGATCGAAAACCTTGACGTCTACTACGGCGCCATCCACGCTTTAAAGGGCATCTCTTTGGAACTAAACGAAGGCGAAATTGTTACCCTCATCGGTGCCAACGGCGCCGGCAAAACCACAACACTACAAACCATCTCCGGCCTCATCCGGCCCAAAAACGGCAGCATTACTTTTCAAGGCCAGGAGCTTACACAAAGACCGGCCCAGGAAATTGTGAAAATGGGGATTTCCCAGGTGCCGGAGGGCCGCCGTGTCTTTGCCAATTTAACAGTTCTGGAGAACCTGGAAATGGGGGCATATTTGCGCAAAGACAAAGAAGGCATTAAAGCCACCCTGGAAAAAGTCTATGCCCGCTTCCCCCGTTTGCGGGAAAGGAAAAAGCAACTGGCGGGCACTTTAAGCGGCGGCGAGCAGCAAATGCTGGCCATGGGCAGGGCCTTAATGTCCCAGCCCACACTTCTACTTTTGGACGAACCCTCCATGGGCCTGGCGCCTATTTTAGTGCAGGAGATTTTCTCCATTATTCAAGAAATCAATAAAGCCGGCACCACGATCCTCTTAGTGGAACAAAACGCCCATATGGCTCTTTCCATTGCCCACAGGGCATATATTTTAGAAACGGGACGCATTGTGGCTTCCGGTGACGCCAAAGAGCTGGCAGAAAGTGAACAAGTGAAAAAAGCTTACCTGGGAGGGTAAGCCTACGGGAGGTTAATGGAATGTATGTACGTTCACGCATGACCCCAAACCCAATTACCATCACCCGCCAAACTACCGTGGCGGAAGCTTTGGAGCTAATGCGGGAAAAAAGTATCCGCCGCCTGCCTGTTTTGGAAAAGGATAAACTGGTGGGCATTGTCACCGAGCGGGATTTAATTGAAATCTCCCCCTCCCCCGCCACCAGCCTCAGTGTCTTTGAAATCAACTATCTTTTAGCGAAAATGAAAATCGGCGATGTGCTGCCGAAGAAACAAAAAGTTATCACGGTAGAAGCGGATGCCCTTATTGAAGAAGCAGCCCTGTTAATGCGCCAGCATAAAATCGGCGGCCTGCCGGTGGTGGAAAAGGGGAAACTGGTAGGGATCATCACCGAAACCAATATTTTTGACGCCTTTATTGACCTTTTAGGCGTCAAGGACGCCGGTTTCCGCCTTGCCATTGCCACCGCAGACAAACAGGGCGTCCTGGCCGAAGTGGCGCAAATTATCAGCAACTGCGGCGCCAATATCTCCCGGGTGGCCGTCTTTTGGGAAGAGCCGCAAAAAGCGCTGCTTGTGATCCGCTTAACGGCGGACGATATCGACCATATTACCAAAACCTTGACGGAACACGGCTATACCATCGTCTCCGTTTTACAAAACGGCAGCAAAGAAAACTAAAACTCAATACCCGAAAAAAATAGTAAGGCACACGCCTTACTATTTTTTAATATTTACCAAATTCACTGTCAGAAAGGATGATCTCCTGCG
>JAAYMK010000084.1 GCA_012521405.1 Bacillota bacterium | reverse complement strand
TATCAGCGGTAGTGAAGCTCACCTCACTAGTTTTGGCAGCTTCTTCCGGCGCTACAGTAGGGCTGGCCCGGAAGGAATCATATACCGACAGCGACACCAGGAGCACCAGGAGGAATAGCAGCGGCAACAGCCGACGCGCTTCCACCACAAACATCTTATTTTTGGCCATTCTTTTCCACCTCTCTTCCGCCTGTCTTTTCCAATTCAATCCTATTCGTGGAGCAAGGAAAATATGTCTTTGTTTTAAAAAAAGTTGGACACGCCGGCAAAACAAAATTTTCGCAACTACAAATTATGCAGGTCAAAATAAAAAAACTGCGAGCCCAAAGCTTTGCTTTCCTTAGCTTGGACTCGCAGGAATGTGTTGTCTTGTATTTAGTTTTTTGTTTGCTTTATTTCTCCTTTGAGACCGTCCGCTGAACTGGCTGTAATGAAAACCGGCAAAATTTTACCCAAATGCTCTTCACTGCCGGTGGCAAAAACCCGCACATAATGTTCAGTGAATCCGGAAATTTCGCCACCATGGGCTTCTTCAAACAAAACATCTACAATTTTACTTGCAAAACGCTGGTGGTAAGTGGCAGCCAGTTCCTGCCCCACGGCCGTTAACACCTGGCTGCGTTCGTTTTTCATGGCTGCCGGAACCTGATGCGGAAATTTTGCCGCCGGTGTACCGTGGCGGGGAGAATATTTAAACACATGCAACCGGCTAAAGGCAGCTTCGCGGACTACTTTCACCGTATTTTCAAACTGCGCTTGTGTTTCCCCGGGGAAACCCACCATGACATCAGTGGTCAAAGCCAAATCAGGCAGGTGGGAACGCAACCAGGAAACAATGCGTAAATAATCCTGGGCAGTATAACGGCGGTTCATACGGCGTAAAATCTCGTCATCACCGCTTTGTAAAGGCAGGTGCAGGTGCTGACAAATTTTTTCCTCCTGCAGCATGAGTTCTAGCAAAGCGGGAGTAACCTCTGTAGGCTCGATGGAGGAAATACGGATCCTCTCCAGACCTTCAACCTGCACCAATTCCCGCAGCAAGTAGCAAAGATTAATTTTTCCGTCCAAATCCTCGCCATAACTGCCCAAGTGCACTCCCGTCAGCACAAGTTCTCGGTATCCTTGTTGTGCCAGTTTTTTTGCCGCCTGTACCGCCTCTGCCGGCGGGCGGCTGAAAATGGGTCCCCGGGCATAGGGGACAATACAATAGGTGCAAAACTGGCGGCAGCCTTCTTGCACTTTTAAAAAAGCTCTGGTTCGACCTTGACTTTGTGCCGCTTCCAGTGCTTCAAAACGGCGTTTTTCCGAGAGGGGAACAACATAATTGATGCGCTCTGCTTTAGCCCGTTCAATCAAAGCGGGCAATTGATCCCGGGCATGTGTGCCAATAATCAAATCTACTTCCGGTATTTTAAATAAATCCTCCGCTGAAACTTGGGCATAACAGCCGGTCACCACAATGACGGCCTCCGGATTTTTACGGCGGGCACGGCGAATCATCTGGCGCGATTTTCTGTCACTTAGATGTGTTACCGTACACGTATTAATCACATAAACATCGGCATGCTCTTCAAAACTGACCAGGCGATAACCACTACGCTGTAAAAGCTCTTCTAAAGCAGCCGTCTCCGTCTGGTTTACTTTACAGCCTAATGTATAAAATGCTGCTGTTGCCATTTATTATCCTCCCAAATCACCCACTTGGTATAAACATAAAGCCACTGCGGTTATGGCCGCCGTCTCCGCCCGTAAAATTCGCGGCCCCAAAGTCACCGCCTTTGCCCCTGCTGCCTTGGCCGCCTCCACTTCACTTGCACTTAGCCCTCCTTCGGGCCCGGTAATAAGCAGGATGCGTGCCGGCTTTTCTAGTTGCTGCATCGCCGCGGCTAAACTTACATACTGTTCTGCTTCCCAGAAAAGTAAAACCAAATCATAAAGGGGAAAAGCGGAAAGCAATTCCGGAAATTTTTGTGGTAGAGAAATGCCGGGGATAACCGAACGGTGTGCTTGTGCGGCAGCAGAGCGGATAATTTTTTGCCACCTCTGTAAACGCGCCTCCTGTTTGCCGGCCAACTTTACCACTGTGCGTTCACTGGTAAAGGGTAAAAAATTTTGCACACCTAACTCGGTTGTTTTTTGCAGCACAAAATCAGTTTTTTCCCCCTTTAAAAGGCCAAAAGCCAAATCAATTTTTGTGCGGGCTTCCGTACACGGTAAAGTCTCCAGCAATGTACATCTTACCCTATCCGGTGAAACTTTATCTACCCTTGCTCTATGACAGGAACCTTCTTCATCGCACAACTCCAGCAGTTCACCTGCTTTAACCCGCAGCACACGGGCAGCATGGTGGGCATCATCACCGCTCAGCACCACTGTCTTTCCTTCACGCTGTTTTTGCTGGTAAAAAAACCTATTCATCTCTTGCCTCCAAGCATAACGCCGCCCATTGACCGGCAATAGCCTGCTCTACCTCTTGATACCCGGCTGCCAAAAAAGCATCTAAAACTTCATTTAGCCGCTCGGTAATAATACCAGATAAAATTAGTTTACTTTTAACATGCAATACTTTCGGTAGATACGGCTGCAGCGACAAAAGTATGTCGGCGGTTAAATTGGCCAAAATTAAATCTCCCCGCCAGAGCCTGTCCCAGGTACTTTCCTGAAACAAATCGGCCTGCAAATATTCGACACTCAAACCGTTTAAGCGAGCATTTTCCCGGCTTGCCTGTACCGCCAGCTCATCATGATCGACACCTAAAACCCTGCCTGCCCCTAGGAGCTTGGCAGCTAAAGATAAAATGCCGGAACCGCAGCCCAGATCCAACACTGTTTCACCGCTATGCAGGTATTTTTCCAAAAACGCCAGGCATAATTGGGTGGTTTCATGGGTGCCGGTGCCAAAGGCTGCACCGGGGTCGATGAGAAGCTGCAATCTGTTTTCTTCCCTAACCTGCTCATACCAGGCGGGGACAATCAGGAGCTTCTCGCCCACCGGAACCGGATGCCAGTAATTTTTCCATGCATTTTCCCACTCATCCTCATTAACCTGCTTAATGGTCAGCTCGCCGGCAGCCAAACCAAAGGCGGGCAGCTGCCTTAAAAAATTGCGTAATTGGGTTTCTTGAGGTGAGCCTAAAAAAGAAACGGGGAAATACCCCCGTATTTCTGCTCTTTTATCCTGCATGTCATCTTGGTCAGGAAACAGGTCACCCAAGCCTTCCTTTTGGGCACGGACAAAATCGTCGTGTTCCTGAATGGCAACACCGCCTGCACCCAATTCCACCAGCTTGTTGGCAACAGCCTCAATGCTAATTTGTTCTGTCCGGATGGTTAATTCCAGCCATTGCATAACCATCGCCCCTTACTTGCCGCTAAATGCGTCTTTCATCTTATCAAAAAACCCCTTTTCGCCGCTCTCCACATCTTCTCCGGAGATCCTGGCAAATTCACGCAATAATTCTTTCTGTTTCGCTGTTAATTTTTTTGGCACTTGTACAATCACTCTGACACGCTGATCTCCGGAACCAAAGCCACGCAAATGGGGAATACCTTTGCCCCGTAAGCGGAAAACAGTCCCCGTTTGCGTGCCTTCGGGGATCTTTATGCGTGCCTTGCCGTCCAAAGTAGGTACTTCCAGCTCTGTACCCAAAGCAGCCTGAACAAAAGAAATAGGCTGCTCCATCACCACGTCATCGCCTTCACGTACAAAGATTTTATGCTTGCGCACATGAATCACAACATATAAATCCCCCGGCGGGCCACCGTGCAATCCGGCTTCACCCTCGCCGCTAATACGCAGGCGTGACCCTGTATCCACGCCGGGAGGAATTTTAACCTCTATCTTACGGCGCCGCTGCACGCGGCCTGATCCCTGGCATTGAGGACAGTGTTCCTTGATAATGGTTCCCGTGCCACCGCAAGCTTCACAGGTCCTAACACTGACAAAACGGCCGAAGGCAGTGTTGCGCACCACCTGCTGTTGGCCGCTGCCATGACAGTGCGTGCAAGTTTCCGGCTTGGTTCCCGGCTTGGCACCACTGCCGCCGCAAGCATCACAGTTTTCCGTCCGGGGAACAGTGATGGTTGTCTGCAAACCAAAAGCGGCATCTTCCAAAGTTATCTCCAAATCATACCGTAAATCACTGCCTCGCTGCGGGCTGTTGGGACGGCGGGTGCGGGTGGCGCCGCCAAAGGGGGAACCACCGAAAAACTCCTCGAAAATATCATCAAAGCCAAATCCGAACCCGCCTTGCCCAAAACCTTGGCCGAAACCGCCAAAGCCACCGAAGCCTTCCTCAGCAGCATGGCCAAACTGGTCATACTGCTGGCGCCGGTCAGGGTCACTTAAAACGTCAAAGGCTTCTTTAATCTCTTTAAATTTTTTTTCTGCATCCTTATCGTCCGGATTTACGTCCGGATGATATTTACGGGCCAGTCTCCGGAAAGCTTTTTTTATTTCCTCCTGGGACGCGTCCCTGGACACGCCCAGAACTTCATAATAATCTCGTTTGGCCATGCACTCTCACGTTCCCTACTTACTTATTATCCTTGTCATCGTCTACCACTTTATAGTCTGCATCGACAGTTTCTTCATTGCCTGGGGAGCTTTGGGAGCTCTGCGCAGTTCCGCCCGCCTGGGCCTGCTGCTGGTACAGCTGTTGTGACATTTCATGTAGGTATTTAGTTAATTCTTCCGTGGCAGCTTTAATAGCCTGCAGATCATCTTTCTGGGCAGTTTCACGTACTTTAGCAATGGCTGCTTCAATTTGTGCTTTCTTCGCAGCATCAACTTTATCACCCAGGTCTTTCAGCATCTTTTCCGTACTGTAAGCCAGGTTATCGGCTTCATTGCGCGCATCTGCCAGCGCCTTTCTTTTTTCATCTTCCTGGGCGTATTGCTCTGCTTCTTTAACCATGCGCTCAATTTCTTCCTCACTTAAGCCGGATGAATTGGTAATGGTAATCTTCTGTTCTCTTTGCGTACCCAAATCTTTCGCTTTAACGCTCACAATACCGTTGCGGTCGATTTCAAAAGTAACCTCAATTTGCGGTATGCCGCGCGGTGCCGGCGGTATGCCGTCCAAGATAAAACGACCCAAAGTCTTATTATCTGCAGCCATGGGACGTTCGCCCTGCAGCACATGAATTTCCACCTGGGTCTGATTATCGGCGGCGGTGGAGAAAATTTGTTTTTTCTCCGTGGGAATAGTAGTGTTGCGTTCAATAATTTTCGTAAAAACTCCACCTAAGGTTTCAATACCTAAAGAAAGTGGTGTGACGTCAAGCAGTAAAACGTCTTTGACTTCACCGGCCAGTACCCCTGCCTGAATGGCGGCACCCAGCGCCACCACTTCATCCGGATTAACGCCTTTATGCGGCTCTTTCCCGGTTAAAGCCTTAATTGCTTCTTGCACGGCAGGAATCCTGGTTGATCCTCCCACCAGAATGACGCGATCCACATCACTAGGTTGCAAACCGGCATCGGCTAAAGCACGCCGTGTCGGTTCCATGGTGGCTTCCACCAAATCTGCCGTTAATTCATTAAATTTAGCCCGGGTTAAAGTCATATCCAAGTGCTTCGGGCCCTCAGCAGTAGCAGTAATAAACGGCAGGTTAATATTGGTTGTAGTCACACTGGAAAGTTCGATTTTAGCTTTTTCTGCCGCTTCTTTCAGACGCTGCAGCGCCATGCGGTCAGCAAGCAAATCTACACCTTCTGTTTTTTTGAATTCTTCTGCCAGGTATTTTATAATGCGTTCGTCAAAATCATCACCACCCAAGTGGTTGTTACCACTGGTGGCCTTGACTTCAAAAACGCCGTCGCCTAATTCCAAAATGGAAACATCAAAAGTACCCCCGCCCAAATCAAAGACCAAAATGATTTGGTCTTCCCCTTTATCCAGACCATAAGCCAAGGCCGCCGCCGTAGGCTCGTTAATAATACGCAGTACTTCCAGGCCGGCAATTCTTCCAGCATCTTTTGTTGCTTGACGCTGGGCATCAGTGAAATATGCCGGCACAGTAATTACAGCCTGCTCTACTTTTTCCCCCAAATATGCTTCTGCATCCTGTTTTAATTTTTGCAAAATCATGGCGGAGATTTCCTGGGGCGTGTAACTTTTGCCATCAACTTCCACTTTATAATCTGAGCCCATATGGCGCTTTATGGACATAAAAGTACGATCAGGGTTTGTAATTGCTTGGCGTTTTGCCACCTGACCGACCAAGCGTTCTCCGTCCTTCTTAAAAGCAACAACAGAAGGAGTAATCCTCTCACCTTCTGCGTTGGTAATAATTTCAGGCTGTCCTCCTTCCACCACAGCTACTGCGGAGTTTGTTGTGCCAAGATCTATCCCAATAACTTTTCCCATAATCTATTTACCTCCTTTGGCTGTCATTTTGCAACTTTAACTATACTAGGACGTATAACACGATCTTTTAATTTATATCCTTTTTGCAGCTCCTCCACTACAGTATTCTCCGGTTCATCACACTCCACTTGCATAACAGCATGATGATAAAGGGGATCAAACTGGGTACCACAGGCTTCAATAGCTTCTACACCCTGCTTTTCCAAAATAGATAAAAACTGTCTGTAGACCATCTGCACACCTTCGGCCACTGCTTCCGCGCTGCCTTTAGCCTCCATGGCCCGCTCCAGGTTGTCAAGCACCGGAAGCAATTCGCTCACCAGGTCACAAACAGCCTGTGTAAACCATTCTTTTTTTTCATTGGCAATTCTTTTCCTATAATTATCAAAATCGGCCTGCAGGCGATGCAGGCGTGATAACAACTGCTCATTTTCCTCTTCTAAATTACTAATTCTCTCCTGATAAGCCTCCACATTAATTTCCGCAACATCTTCCTGCTTTGCTTCAGCCGCTTCCATATCAGCGGCTGCCACCGGCTCGGTTTGTAAATCTTGTGCTTCTTCCTTTGCCTGCTCCTGGGGGGCGGCATTCTCTTTGGTCTCAGTGGCTTGAGTCGTTTCTTTAGTCTCTTCGCCCATCATTTTATTCACCTCTTTATGACTACGTTTACAACGTGCCAATTAGTTTATTCAAGCGAGACGATATTTCTTCAATAATAGTTTTTACCCGTGCATATTCCATCCTGGTTGGACCAAGTACCCCAATTGTCCCGATGGGGCGGCCATGAAGATGATAACTTGCCGTAATCAAGCTGCAGTCTTTCATTTCTGCCAAAACATTTTCCGTCCCAATGCGAATGGATAAGCCTTCCGTTACATTCTCCAGCACCATCGTAAGCCGTTCGTCTTCTTCAAAAAGCGTTAACAGGTGCTTCAGCTTTTCCACATCTTTAAATTCAGGTTGATTCAAAATATTGGACGCTCCACCCAAGTAAACGCGATTTTCAGGCTTTTGGGCACATAGCTCCAACATATTCAACAGCACATTGAGGATATCGGTGTGATAATAAAGATCACTGCGCAGTTTACGTAAACGTTCTGACGTGAGACTGGCAATAGTTTGGCCCGAGAGTTCCTTATTTAAATAAGCAACCACCAAATCTATTTCTTGCTGGTTTAATGCTTTCGGCATCTCAATAACTTTATTTCTAATATATCCTGTATCGGTAATTAAAACCACAAGCGCCTTGTCGTTATCCATAGGGATAAGACGCATCTGCTTAAAAGCACTTTGCTTAATTTGTGGTGCCAACACCAGGGAAGTATAGCGTGTAATCACTGACAAAGCCCTGGCTGTGTGCTGCACAATTTGGTCAATTTCCCGCATTTTTTCCAGCTGAGTAAAAAGCCGTGCCAGGTACTCTTCTTCTTCCTGCGTTAAGCTGGTGGCATCCATGAGCGCATCCACATAAAAACGATAGCCCTGTTGAGACGGAATACGACCTGCAGATGTATGCGGTTGCATCAAGTAGCCCAATTCCTCCAGATCCGCCATTTCATTGCGAATTGTTGCTGCAGAGAGGGCAATCTTATAATGACGCGAAATAGTACGTGAGCCGACCGGTTCAGCCGTCTGAATATAATCAGTCACTACGGCATGGAGAATTTTTTGTTTTCTCTCATTTAAACCAGCCATTAGTTCTTCCTCCTTTTAGCACTCTCCTCAAGTGAGTGCTAAAGCTAATAAAAAAATACCATTCTCACTCGTTTTTGTCAAGATTTAGAGCAATTACACCTCTAAAAACTCGGCAAAAACATAGTTGGCAACAGGCAATCCGGTAGCAGTCAAACGCACTGCCCCGTGGGTACATTCAATGAGTCCCAACTGCAGCAAGCGCTCAATTTGCACGGCAAAAACATCCCGTAAGTCTATACCAAAACGCGAGGCAAAACTTGCAAAACTGACTCCTTCACGCAAACGCAACCCTAACATCATTGTATCCTCCATTTCCTGCCGCCGCGAAACCGATTGGCGCCGGGCAACGGGCAAAACATCTTCCTCTAATAGCGCCAAATAAGTCTGCATCTTGTCCGTATTCACCAGGCGTTGGCGTTGCCAAAAAGAATGCGCCCCCAAACCTAGCCCTAAATAGGGGAGATTACGCCAATAAGTCAAATTATGTCTACACCAATAACCCTTGCGGGCAAAATTGGCAATTTCATACGCTTCATAACCGTGCGCACTTAAAAAACGACGGGCGGCCCAAAACATAGCTAAATTTTCTTCCTCAGCAGGCAACGTAACGGCACCGGAGTTTACGGCTTCTGCCAGGGGTGTATGCTCTTCCACCATTAAACCGTAAAGGGATAGATGTTGTGGTCCCCATTGACAAACTTGCGCCAAAGTCGCCAGCAAATCTGCTTCCGCCTGTCCCGGAAGCCCCACCATCAGATCAACGGATACTACAGGAAAATTTTTTTTGCAGCTCAGAAAGGCTTGCTCTGCCTGGTCTGCCGTATGCAAACGCCCAAGCATTGCAAGCCGCTCATTACAAAGATCCTGCACCCCTAAACTAATACGGTTAACCCCGTTTTTTGCCATAATGCCGATTTTTTCCGCTGTCAGCGTCCCGGGGTTGGCTTCCACCGTCCACTCCGGGTTGTTAAGGGGCAAATGGCGGCGGCAGGCAGAAAAAAGCATTTCCAGTTGTTGCGGCGTTAAAATAGTTGGCGTCCCGCCGCCGATGTAGAGGGTGCCCACTTTGATACCCGCCTGTTGCAGCTTTTGTCCAGAAAGTCGTATTTCCTTAAGCAGTGCCTGCAAATAGTTTTGGACAAGAGGAGCCTCCGGCGAGCAAGAGTAAGATAAAAAGTCACAGTATATACATTTAGCCTTACAAAAGGGTATGTGAATATAAACGGAAGTATTCATCTTAATCAATACTCAATACTGCCATGAATGCTTCTTGGGGAATCTCCACATTACCAACTTGCTTCATGCGTTTTTTTCCGGCCTTTTGTTTTTCTAAAAGTTTACGCTTACGTGTAATATCTCCACCATAACATTTTTCCAGTACATTTTTGCGCAAAGCTTTCACAGTCTCCCTGGCGATTACTTTTTGGCCGATGGCAGCTTGAATGGGTACTTCAAACATCTGCCGCGGGATCAAAGTTCTTAGTTTACTGCACAACTGCCTGCCACGCGGGTAGGCGCGGTCGACATGGGCAATAAAAGATAAAGCATCAACAACTTCATGATTAATTAAAATGTCTACTTTCACCAGTTTAGACTCCCGGTAACCAAGGAATTCATAGTCAAAGGAAGCAAAGCCGCGGGTACGCGACTTCAATAAATCAAAGAAATCAAAAATAATTTCACTAAGCGGCATCTCGTACGTTAAAACGGCCCGGTTAGGGTCTAGGTATTCCATATTCACAAAAACACCGCGTTTTTCCTGACAAAGTTCCATCACCGGCCCTACATAATCATGAGGCACGATCACCTTTGCCTTGACAAAAGGCTCCTCAATGGAAGCTATTTCTGTAGCTTTAGGCATGGCGGCCGGGTTTTCAATGAGCACTGTACCGCCTTTAGTCAAATTCACTCGGTAAACCACGTTGGGGGCTGTCGTAATCAAAGCTAATTTATATTCCCGCTCCAACCGTTCCTGGATAATTTCCATATGCAAAAGACCTAAAAATCCGCAGCGGAAACCAAACCCTAAAGCTTCCGAAGTTTCCGGTTCATATGTTAAAGCGGCATCATTTAAATTCAGCTTTTCCAAAGCATCCTTTAAGCTTTCATAATCGGCGTTATCCACCGGGTAAAAACCGCAATACACCATGGGATTTACGCGGCGATAGCCGGGCAGGGGTTCCGGTGCCGGATTCTCGGCGGAAGTAATTGTATCTCCCACACGCGTATCTTTGACATTTTTCATCCCGGCAATGATATAGCCAACTTCCCCGGCAGATAAAACATCTGCCGCCGTCATCTCCGGACGGAAAGTACCGATTTCGGTAACCTCAAAAACTTTCCCGCTGGACATAATTTTGATTTTTTCCCGCTGGCGGATTTGCCCTGCCACAATACGCACATACGCAATGACGCCACGATAAGCATCATAATGGGAATCAAAAATTAAAGCTTGCAGCGGTGAGCTTGCATCGCCCTGCGGAGGCGGTATACGTTTAACTACAGCCTCCAAAACTTCTTTAATGCCTATGCCTTCTTTAGCGGACGTCAAAATAGCTTCCTCGCCGGGAAGCCCAATGATTTCCTCCAGCTCAGTTTTAACTTTTTCCACATCTGCACCCGGCAAATCAATTTTATTAATTACCGGGATAATTTCCAGATCATTTTCCAAGGCCAGATACACATTGGCCAAAGTTTGCGCTTCAATGCCCTGAGAGGCATCCACCACTAAAAGTGCCCCTTCACAGGCAGCCAAACTGCGTGATACTTCATAAGTAAAGTCAACATGCCCCGGTGTATCAATTAAATTTAAAATGTAATCCTGACCGTCTTCCGCTCGATAGTTAAGGCGCACTGCCTGCAGTTTAATGGTAATCCCGCGCTCCCGCTCCAAATCCATCTGATCCAGCACCTGGGCAGCCATTTCCCGTTCCGACAGGGCACCTGTAGCTTCCAGCAGTCTATCAGCCAGGGTTGATTTACCATGATCGATATGCGCAATAATACAGAAATTACGGATATTTTTTTGCTGCATTGTCATCCTCCCACCATCTTCGCTGAATATTATAGCATTGGCCGGGAAGACAAGCAACAAATCACTTTCACTGTTGCTTTCGCCTGCTTTTTTCCCTTTTTATCTTTATTTATTTTTCAAAACCTGCCACTGCCCGGAAGCAAAGCGCACAAGACGGCCGGCAAAGCGCAACTCCCACACACCGGCTTCATCTCGCCCCAGTCTCAGCGCCAACGGTTCAGTTTCCACCCCGGAAAGTTGCTGCAGGGCACGTTCACTGACCGTTAAGCCTGTGTAAAGGAGAAAGAAGAAAAACAAAAAAATAAGCAATACGGAAAAACCCGCATGCTTTTTCATTTAATCCCTCCCGGAAAAATACTTAGTTTTATTTTTCCCCGCCTGCTTGTCACTTTATGCATCAGCAAAATACTCCCGGTAAAGACGGTTAATGGCCTCCGCTAAAACAGGCAGTGTCCGGCGCGCTTCCGCCAAAGAATTTTCATGTCCACCGATTTCAATTAAAAGTGAGCCTTGGTGGCAGTCTTGATTATAAACAAGGGGCCGCTGGCGAATACCACGGGAGATTCCGGGAGCAATTTCTTCCAAAATAGCATGTAACAATTGGGCCTTTTGCAGATTTTCTTCATAACCGTTATAACGAGTACCTACCACAAAAAGTACCCGGGCAGCCGGTTCCCCGCCCAAAGTTCCGGTAGTTATACTCCTATTAATCCCGTCCCGGTGTAAATCAATTACCAGTTTGGCCTGCGGATATTTTTGCAGTAAAGCCTCCAAAGTGGGACGCGCCTTCTCATAAGCCCTGCTCCTATCCAAATCATGGATGGCTTGATTATGTACCACAGGCAAGCCGTATTTTTCCTGCAACATTTCCGCCAGTTCCTTACCTAATTGGGCCACAGTCAAAGATAAATCTTCAGTAAACCATGCTTGTGCCGTAGGCTCAAAGGCCTCCGTGGTATGCGTATGATAAATAATGATTTCACCTTCAGCCCGTTTTTCATCTTTGGTGGGGATAATAATTTTTGGTTCCCCGGTTTGCTCTACCTTTACCGGCGGAGTGGTTAAAAGCGGCTGTGGAGCAATCTCAGGATCGCCTAAATAAGGAATTTGTGCCAGCATGAAAAATTTCGGATTATGCAAGCCGGGCAGTGACAGCTTGTGATGTGAATGTTGTTGCCGGGATGCGGAGACGTTAGCAGTAGGCTGACTGGAAATTTCCCCAATGCCGGGAATCACAAAGCTCATGATCCGTAAATAAATATTTTGCTTGTCATTTTGCGCCCTTTGTGCCATTGCCGGCAGCACTTTTTGCAGGTAAAGCAAACGGGTACAGGCCAAGACAAGCAATACAGCCAGCAAGATCACAAGAAAACGTTTACCTGTACGACGGTTTCCGGAGTGCAAACGCCTGCCGCCGCGCACCGTAAAAAAAGCCCGCCTGGCCATTTTCCTTTCCCTCCCTTGGACCATTTTGGTCCGCCACATCGCCTGTCTATAACTTATGCTGCAGTTTCTAGCAATATGACAAAAAACATCATACAGCCAAAAGTAAAAAGCCTCCCAATTTTTGCGGGAGGCTTTCTGTGGCAAATTTTTGTGTTTGCAGCCACAGTCTACCGGACTATTATTAATGAAGATATTTTGTGGACTCCTGCCGGCCAATGGCCGGATGTAAAGCAGCATTGAGACCGCCGGCCAGGAGTCTTGCCATATCTTCAATTAATGTATCGATTTCTTTCGGCGTTACCATTAAACGCCCGCCATAAGGATTTAAAATTTCCGCCATCACCGTACGCTTGTCACTTTCGGCAATACTTTGTACCACTTTATAAACAGGAGACTGCGGACCTGCTTGTTCCATAATGGCAGCCAAAAGCTGGCTGGCCAGATCATCGGCAATGGTGACGGCATCCACCACCGTAGGCACCCCCACGGCAATGACGGGAATGCCGATGGTTTCCTGTGAGATGGCCAAACGTCTGTTTCCGACGCCGGAACCGGGTGTAATCCCGCTGTCGGCAATCTGAATCGTTGTATGTAGACGGCTAAGATTACGTGCCGCCAAAGCATCAATGGCAAGCAAAAGATCCGGTTTAGTTTTTTCCACCAGACCCTGAATAATTTCACCGGTTTCAACACCGGTGATGCCCAGTACCCCAGGCGCCAAAGCACTGACGGCACGAAAACCTTCCCCTAAAGTTTCCGGTTCCAGTTTTAAAATGTGCCGTGTCACCAAAAGGTCCTTGACTACACGGGGGCCCAAAGCATCCGGTGTCACATTCCAATTGCCCAGGCCAATGACCAGTACGGAAGTATCATCCTGCAATTGCAAAAGGGAAAGAAGTTCCTTTGTAAACTGCCGGGCAACCTTTTCCTGCAACTCCGTATTTTTTTGCCGCAAACCGGGAACCTCAAGGGTAATATAATGGCCCTGTTTTTTGCCCATGCGTTTTTCTGCTTCCGGTGTGGTAATTTGCACCCGTGTTACCCGCATCTCAGCCAAATCCTCTTCTTGTACCTTCACACCGGGTATTTCTTGCTCCGGCTCACGAATTAACATTTCCCGGGCTTCAATGGCCAAATCCGTACGAATACTTTGCGCTTGCAAATCGGCACACATTTGTCGTCCCTCCAGACACTTTGGGCTAACGTAATTCAGTGGGCACAAAAGCATCGATAATGCCGATTACTAAAGCAGCTAAAGCGGCACCGAGGATGGTAACGCTCATCCCGGGAACTAGCCACTGCGCCACATAAATGACAATGGCGGAGACGATAAAACCAACAACACCTCTATTGCGGGGAGAAATCCTTTCCCCCAGCACGCTTTCCACAATAAACCCCAGCAAAGCAATCACCACGGCAGCAATGAGGGAAACAACAAAACCCATATTAGCAAAGCCCGGTAGTAAAAAACTCACCAGCATCAACACAATGGCGGAAACAATAAAGCGTACAATTAAACCCAGCATAAATTCACCTCCTGCAAAAGAAATATTCTGCCATTAGCTTAACCAAACCATTTCTTCCTATACATTTGCAAGAATTGTTGCATTTTAAATAAACACATGGTAAAATTGACAGTGTCTTTTAAAGCCGGTGAAGGAGGTGAACGCATGCCAAATACAAAGCAAGCAATCAAACGGATGAAAATAACCGCTAAACGGACTGCACGTAACCGTCGGGTAAAAAGTATGGTTAAAACCGCCATCCGCCGGTTTAGAGACGCATTGGAGCAGGGCAATTTGGAAGAAGCCGGCATGAAATTAGCACACGCCGTAAAATTACTTGATAAAGCCGTCAGCAAAGGCGTTTTGCATAAAAATGCTGCAGCCCGCAAAAAATCACGCTTGGCTTTGCGTTACAATAAAGCTGTTGCCGCGCAAGCAACAGTTGCCCAAGCAGCAAACGAATAAATGGTTCTCATCACAACAAGCCCGGCATTTCCGGGTTTTTTGTTGTACACTTCCACCTCCTTGCCGGAGACAGAAGGAAATTTTAAGACGAAAATTAAGAACCGAAGGTACATCGGCCTTCGGTTCTTTTATTATTTAGCACCTAAAGCAACGATTAAAGTTTCCAGCGCTAAAACGGGTTCAATACGCCCCCGTTTTATATCCAGCTCACATTGGGCCAACAGTTCCACGGCGCGTTTTAAGTACGACATACTTGTTTTTGCCGCCTGTGCAGAAACTTTTTTGGCAGCATAGGGGTGAATTTTAAGCGCACCGGCCAAATCGTTTTCACCGGCGGCCAAAAGTTCCTTTGCCTCGCCCAAAAGGCGAAACTGGCGGATTAGCATGGCTAAAATAAGTAGAGCAGGTTCCCCGGCAGCCAAAAGATCACGTAAAAAAAATAAAGCTTCCTTTGTCCTACCGTAAACGACCGCATCCACCAGCGCAAAAATGTCCGCCTGGATGGTACGTGTGCAAACTGCCATGATGCTCTCCTTGGTTACTTCTTTTTTCTCCCCCAGAAAAGCTGCCAATTTGGCAATTTCATTGGCTGCATTACGCAAATCCCCGCCAATCCTCTCCACGAAAAAAGTTAAATTCTCACCGGAGATATTTTTACCCTGGGCGGCAAGTTGCTGCTTCACCCAGTTTTGTAAAGCATAGCCCTTGAGGGGTTCAAAGCGAAAGACGGCACCGCGGGCATTGAGTTCTTTGACGACCTTGGCGGTAAAGGAAATTTCGGGAGCAAAAAAAACTAAACAAGCCTCATGATTTTTTACCAATAAACGCTGCAGCAGCTCCTTTGTGAGCCGCTGTCCCTTGGCAAAATAGGGAGCGTTTTTTACCAGTAAAAGGCGGCTGCCGCCAAATAAAGACACTGTATCCGTCATGGCTACAACTTCTGTCAAAGCATGCTCCCTTCCGTCCACAACGGCACTGGCCGCCTTGGCTTCAGCATGAGGGAAAAATTTCTTTACCAGCTCTGCTGCCGCCTGTTCTGCCAAGTAATCCTCTTCAGGGTAAAACAGGTAAACAGGCCGTATTTTCCCTACCTGAAGCTCCCGCTGTAGCCGTAAATAATCTGGTTCCTGCTGTTTTCGCATTTAATTCACCCGGCTTACACTATATTCACCATATATTTTTCCACGCAGCCTGGTTTTCCCTGCCAATCTTTTTGCCCCCTTTACTCTTTTGCAGGCACCATGACAGTGGGACCGGCCAAAGGATCAGCCGGCCAAGCCGCTTCACCGTGCTTGGGGTAAATAACGGGCGTGCGCACCTCCAAAGGAATTTCTTTGCCACAGGCACGATAAAAATTTGCCAGGTGTTTGCGGAAAAGTGCTTCAAAGGGAGCCGCCTGGTAATAGGGCATGCTGTCTACCCACCAGGTGAAATCGCTGCCTTCGGCAATTAAAAGATTTTCTTTTGCTTGCATAAATTGTTCAAAACTAATGCTTCCTCTCACTTCCTCCAGCGTCTGCCGTGCCTTTAGCAGCATCTCCCAAAGCCTGTTTTTACTGTCGCTGCCAATCCAGCGTGCCAAACTGTGATCAACCCAGGAGCCGGTAAAAATTTGTTTTAATTCTCGTGTGGGCGGGTACTGGCGGAGAAATTCCTGTACCGTCACGGTAATTAAACCGCTTTCTGCAGACAGGCGGCTGTAAAGTTTATGTAAGAAGACATTTTTGTCATGGGGATACCATTCCCAGGCATTTTCCCCGTCAAGGGCCAAAGTTACTAAATGGGGACCGGCACAACCGGAGACCGACTCCCTTATCCGGTGTAAGCGGCCAATAAGATCATCCACGGCATGGTCCAGCGGCATCTGGTGGTAAACAAAGCCGATACGATCAGAAAGATGATGATCGCGAAAAACCATGGCTATTTTCTTCCTGCCTGCCCGCACCAAGTAGGGACGGTAAAGCTCGTCTGCATTTAAAACATGGCCAAAGCCGTCGCGGTAAAATTCAATTCCCAAAGAACGGGCTAAAATATCCTCATCGGAAATAGTCCAGGCAAAGCCGTGTTCGGCAAATAAAGCAAGCGTTTCCGGACTGACAGCCTGCTCGGGGGGCCAGATACCGGCAGGATGAGTGTTAAAGTAATGATAATACTGATTTATAGCTTTCACAATCTGTTCTGCTGCAGCCTCAGGATAACTATAAGTTTTGGGAACCTTTAAACCGGGGGAAGCGCGCAGGGCGCTCCGGCTATCGACCAGCAAAGGCATAATGGGATGGTAAAAAGGTGTGGTCATCACCTCAATTTGCCCGGACAGTGCCAACTCTTGATGTACTGGTACTACCTGGCGCATGATCTCCCACTGCTTGGCAATGACTTTTTTCTTATCTGCTTCCGTAAAATTTTGCCCTTTTGCTTGCAGCGCCTGCAATTCGGGATCATGGGCACGTATTTCCGGGTCAATCCAAGTTAAATTAAACCATACCTGCAAATCAAGATAATCTTGGTCGGTAAAACGAGCCAAAGCTTCCTCCACAGCTTCCGGCTCCCGGCGATATCCTTGCTTCGCCAAAAGCTCTTGATAACGTGGCCAGAGGGCAATGACACGCTCCCAATGGATATCAAAATAATGCTGCAACAAAAAACGTTTTTCGGCAGTAGTCAGTTCTTTCACCGGTTTCATGACTTTAAGGTAATAATCTTCGGCACCTTGCAGGTAATCTTCCAGTTGCACCAGCAAAGAAGGTGTGAGGTTAAAAGTTTGCCTGATTTTCGGATAACGGCGTAAAATGGCCGCCATTTGGTAGTAATCTTTGGCTGCATGCAGGCGTACCCAAGGCATAATATATTTTTTTTGTGCTGTATCTTGATAAAAAGGCTGATGCTGATTCCATACAAAAGCAACATAAAGCGGTTTCATCATTAATGCATCTCCTTTACCAGCTCTTCTACCGTTTGCGTAAAAGTTACCGCCCAGGGGGTTTCAGGCTTTAATTTTACTTCCCAGGCAAAAAGCAAGGTGGAACCTTGATAAACACGCTCCATACCGGCTTCTGACTGGGATACTGTTTCCAGCGGCATCCTCCACACGCTTGTCGGCCGATCAAAACGAAACATGGTGGTAATACCCAGCCATTCATCCACCAGGCCAAAGCGGGTTAAATTTGGCACTTTACCGTAAGAATTCAGTTTTTTATTTTGCAGGGTGTGTCCGGGTACGTGGTAATAACGATCCTTTGCCTCCCCGGCCAAAAAATTAAGGTTAAATTCAACGGCAAAAACCATCTCCAATTCTATTTTGGCATGGTTTTGTA
>JAAYMK010000001.1 GCA_012521405.1 Bacillota bacterium | reverse complement strand
TAAAACTAACAATATCAATTAAAACTAGGGCAGCAGACTCTAAAAAGGACAATTGTAGCTCACGCATGGTAAAGGCCTTGTAAAGTTTTTCATAAGCTAAGAGAAGGGGCTTAAATGCCCTTTGGAATCGGTCCTCCATCCTAAATAGCCGCATATCCTTTCCATAGCGAAAGTCCGAAGCCTTTCTAGCAAACTTGCCCGACCGCCTGCCAACCCTTTGAAGCTCTTCCCTGCGCCTATGCTTGTAGCTGGTAATATTTCTTTGGGCCAAGTAAAAAACTATTACAAATACAATAGCTACAAGTGCTATAAGTGGGCTGACCATAAATAAAAGGCCACCTAGTAGGATAAGTGAAATAAAGGTCCCACCCAGTTCAAAGATTTTATGGTATGACCCCTCAAGTCCTGTGTTATTACTTGCTAGGCTACGGCTCCAGTTACCCAGGTCATCTAAAAAGGAGGGGTTTTCATATAAGCCATAATCCATGGTCATGTGCTTATCTAGCATTTTGTTTAGTGCCTTTAATCTAAGGAGCATAAATTTTGTTGAGTTTCGCCCCTTCAGCTGGCTAGATACAGATGTACATAAAATAAAGAGGGCTGCATAAAGGCCTGCCACCATAATTAGCCTACTAGCCTCTACATTTGCTTCAGTCAGTAAGCCAACCAGTATATGTACAATTAATACTGAAAGCAGGGGTAAAAGGCCACTAAAGATTGCATATCCAATAGAGGCGGCCACCAGGCCCCCATCTTTAAGTACAGGCCTGTACATATCTTTTAAAAGATCTAACATAGAATGCTTTTCTGTGTGTAAGTACTTTTTTCGGGTCTCCTTATCTAATAGCTCTATGGCTAAATTTTTGCGAAATCCAGTTTCCTTGCTGCTATTTACCTGTGTCTGCACTATTTTATTCCTCCGTCCTACTTCTACTTGCCATATTTTCTAGGACCTCAGCTAGCTGCTTTAGCTCCTTCTCGTTGATAGAGTAATAGGACCGCCTTCCCTCAATCCTGACTCCAACTAACATGGCCTGCTGGAGTATGGCCAGGTGGTGGGAAAGGGTTGCGGCAGTAAGGCCCAAGGCATCAGCTAACTCTTGAACATACTGGGGCCTTATGGACAGCTGGCGGATGATCTCATAGCGGGTTGGATCAGATATGGCCTTAAGCTGCTTTTTAGCCATCTTGTCCCGGTATTTGCTCCTGTCTTTTAGTTGGTTGAGCTCACTGAATAAAAGTCCTACTCCCATTAGGAGCCTTAACCGTCTCCAGGCTGAAAAGCGGATTAACATGGAGCCATAGGAGACAATGCCAAGTACCATATAGACCTTGTCACCGCTACGAAAGCCATCTGCACTTATGAGCAGCTGGCCAAACAGGTCTAGGTAAAAATCAAGGCCCCCCTCACTGTTTAGCTGTTTAATTTTTTCTTCATACCTGGCCTTGACCAAGGGGTAATGCTTGCTGCAGATCTGCTCTAGCTCTAATAGGCAGTTTTTGATCAGGTCATAATAGGTATCAATGTCCTGAAAGTAACGCAAAAGAAGGAGCTGATCACTATCGGAGATGGGCATTTGTCCAATAACCTTAAAAAGCTCTCCCATATCAAAGTCAGGATGGGTAACCTTATCACACCAGTCCTGTGATTCGGGAGCTTCTAAATCATAGTCAGCACCTAGGCCAGCCAAATCATAGAGACCTGCCAGGCAGGAGGTCACAAAACCGTCCCTGGATAATTGCTTTGCCGACTCAAGATCATTCATAATAAGGGCCCTCTTTAAAAAGCCACTCATGTCCTTTTCATGGTCAACTACCCTAAGGGCAAAGTAGGGTCCTAGCACTCCTAGATTGCCAGCTACCCTTATTAGATCCCTCTTGCAGTTAGCATAGTAGTTATAGACGTCAGAAAACCTTGCGTCAATTTCTAAGCTGGCAAGGGAAAAGCTATCTGGATTGTCTACCAATGACTTCCTTTGCCAGGCCTCCTCCCAGGCCTCTTGGCCCTGCTTTTGCTCCTTGTTAATAAAATATTCCTCTAATAGGTTGACTGCCTCTAAGTAGAAATTGGGTTTTTCTCTTATAATGATCCGTTCCTCTAGTTTCATGCCTGATTCTCCCCCTTGCTCTTTATATTAGCCCTAGTAATAGTGTATATTAGATGGTTACCTGCTAAATATATAATAGACCGCCATCTAACAATTTAACCCTAGCACATTACTTAGATGATTGTCAAGTATTTATTCTTAGATATGTATCTATTATTGTTTTTATTAGCTATATCATTCTATTAGGACAAGTTAAGACTAGATTTGCTAAAAATGAAGGGGAAATCAACTATCAGCCTAAGCTAGACAATATATAATTGGGCAAAATAAAAAGTACCCTGAATCTAATGACTCAGGGTACTTTTTATGGAGCTGGTGATGGGACTCGAACCCGCAACCTGCTGATTACAAGTCAGCTGCTCTACCAGTTGAGCTACGTCGGCAACTTTGTCAACGCAAGTTATAGTCTAACATATTTATTTTTTAAAGTCAACCTTTTTGTTGCATTTTTTTCGCATGTATGTTTTTCCTCCGAACTGTACAAAGATACAGACAGGAGATCGGTTAAAGGAGGAATAGTTTAAGATGAAAGAAAACGAATTTATGCAAATCTTTCATGCTCTTGATTGTGTGGAAAAAGAATTACGTGAAGTAGGAGATAATCAGGAAAAAAGACAAAAATGCTATGAAAGGCTTTTAGAATTGCGCCGGCGGATGGATCGTTACGTAGAATATTGGTTGCGATTTGAAGAACGCATTAATGAAATGCAGGATAAGTATAATTTTTCCCTGCCCGATGAAGTGCCGGAATCTTTTTTACAAGTTTTTGAGCAGGATTTGCTGGAGACAGAGGCGCAACAGCCGCAGGAGGAGCTTGTCAAAAGGGATATTAAACCGGTTTTCTTTAAGGAAGATAATGAAGCTTGTATTCGCTCCTTTCGCCGCGGACTGGGCTTTATGGAACTGGCCATGCTGGATGAAGCCATCCAAGAATTTCAGCAAGTTGTGCGGCAGGAACCGGATTTACTGCTGGCACATTTATGTTTAGGCGTAGCTTATGCAGAACGAGGACTGGTAGATGAAGCTATGCGCGAGCTACGTTTAGTGCAAGCTTTAACAGATGATCCGCAAACCGGGGCCATCGTCCATAATACCCTTGGTAATATCTATGCGGATCAAGAAGAATATGAATTGGCCTTTAAAGAGTTTTCCAAGGTTTTAGAATTGGATCCGGATTTTGCAGTTGCTCTCTTTAATTTAGGGGCGGTTTGTTATAATTTACAGCTATATGAGCAAAGTGTGGGAGCTTTTGAACAGGTGAAAGAAAAATTTCCCCGTGATTGGGAAGTTTATTTTTACCTGGGAAAAGGTTATCGCAAATTAAAAAACGACCAGGAAGCTTTGGTAAATTTGTTAAAAGCAGCTTACTTGGCTCCACAGGAACCCTTTGTTGCTTTTGAATTGGGACTTTTATATGAAGAATTGGGGGAAACAAGACGTGCTTTAGAGTGTTATTATCGTGCCCGTAAGCTTTATCAGGAGCAGGAGGAAAAGGAGCAATGTAAGGGAGAAAAATAAAGGCGGCAGGAAAAAGCATCCTGACGAAGAAATTATGTTTCGTAAATGAATTAAGGAGGAACTACTGCGTGAGTACCAGTACAATCCGTGATATTACTTTGGCGCCGGCGGGTAAACTGAAAATTAACTGGGTGCGAGAGCATATGCCGGTTTTGCGTGAATTGGCTAAAGAATTTGGCGCCACCAAACCTTTTGCCGGTTTGAGAATTGCCATATGTTTGCATCTGGAAGCAAAAACGGCTTATATGGCTAAAGTTTTACAGGAAAGCGGAGCTGAAGTTACCATTACAGGCAGCAACCCGCTTTCCACGCAGGATGATGTGGCTGCCGCGTTGGTGGAGGACGGTATTACTGTCCATGCCTGGCATGACGCTACAAACAAAGAATATGAAGACCATTTACATAAAACGCTACAGTGCGAGCCCCATTTAATTATTGATGACGGGGGTGATCTGGTGACGCTTTTGCATACGGATTACCCTCACTTGCTCAGCCGGGTCCGTGGTGGGGCGGAGGAAACAACTACAGGTTTAAATCGCCTGCGGGCCATGGCGGCAGAAGGTGCTTTAAAAATCCCCATGATAGCAGTTAATGATGCATACTGCAAATATTTATTTGATAATCGTTACGGTACCGGCCAATCTGTCTGGGACGGCATTATGCGCGCCACCAACTTGGTTGTTGCCGGTAAAACGGTGGTTGTGGTGGGCTATGGCTGGTGTGGTAAAGGAGTAGCCATGCGGGCCAGGGGCTTGGGGGCAAAAGTTATTGTTTGCGAGGTTGACCCCATTAAAGCCGTCGAAGCGGTTATGGACGGCAATGCCGTGATGCCGCTTTTAGAGGCGGCTGCCCTTGGTGACATTTTTGTTACCGTGACAGGATGTCAAGGGGTTCTCAGCCGGGAACATTTTCTGCGTATGAAAGACGGAGCCATTCTATGTAATGCCGGTCATTTTGATGTGGAAATTGATAAAAAAGCACTGGCCGATTTGGCAAAGACCATCAGGCCGGCAAGAAAAAATGTGGAAGCCTATGAACTTTACGGCAAAAAGCTTTATTTGTTATCTGAAGGGCGCCTGGTTAATTTAGCCGCTGCCGATGGACATCCGGCGGAAATTATGGATTTAAGTTTTGCTTTACAAGTGGAAGCGCTATATTATTTACATGAAAATTATGGCAAGTTAAAAAACGAGGTACTACGTCTCCCGCGGGCAATCGATGAAAAAGTTGCCCGCCGGAAATTAAAGGCTTTAGGTATTTCCATTGATCAGTTAACAACCGCGCAAGAATGTTATTTGCGTAGTTGGAAACCGGAGGGTGATAGCAATGAAGATTGAATTGGCAATTATCGGCGGGACAGGCGTTTATGATTCCAAAATGTTGACGGAGCTTGAGCAGCTTGAAGTTACCACTCGTTATGGCACGGCACACCTGACAAAGGGAACATATAAAGATACCAATGTGGTTTTTTTAGCCCGTCACGGTGCCGGACATTCTGTACCGCCCCATAAAATAAATTATCGTGCCAATATTGCGGCTTTAGTTAAACTGGGGGTGCCCAGAGTTATTGCCACTGCAGCCGTTGGGACCCTGAATGAAAACATGCCGCCCGGTTCCATGGTGCTTTTGGAGCAGTTTTTAGATTTTACTAAAGCTCGCCAAGCTTCATTTTTTGACGGCGGCGAGTCTGGAGTGATTCACACTGATTTTACTTATCCTTACTGCCGTCATTTAAATAAAATCCTTTCGCAGGCGGCGGCAAAGGCCGGCCTTGAACTTCTGGAGGGCGGAGTTTATGTCTGTACAGAAGGGCCTCGTTTTGAAACGGCGGCAGAAATTAGCATGTACAAACAATTGGGCGGCGATTTAGTGGGCATGACCAATGTGCCGGAAGTGGTGCTGGCCAGGGAGGCCGGTTTGTGTTACAGTACAGTTGCTTTGGCCACTAATTATGCCGCCGGAATCGCAAAATACGAATTATCGCATCAAGAAGTACTGGATGTGATGGCAAGCAATGTGGAGAAAGTCAGGCTTTTGTTGATGGCAGCCATTGAACTTTTGGCAGCTGAAAGAGAATGCAACTGCAAAGAATTGGGCAGCACCATTTTACTTTAGGAGGCAAGTAATGTCGGCTATACGCGTGACTGAAGGAAAAATTGAGCTTTTGGATCAACGTAAATTGCCTACGGAAATAACATATATGGTTTGTACCAGCTGGCAGGATGTTGCCACTGCCATTAAAGACATGGTGGTACGCGGCGCACCGGCCATTGGCGCTGCGGCGGCATATGGCATGGCTTTAGCTGCCAAAGCACTACAGCATCTGGAGCCGCAAAGCTTGCTTGCCGGCTTGGAAGAAGCAGCCCTCGGGCTGAAGGCTACCCGGCCTACTGCCGTCAATTTGGCGTGGGCAGTGGAAAGAATGCTGCATTTTGCTCGCAAGCAAAACACGGCAAGTGCTGTGCAATTGGCGGAACTTTTATGGGCGGAAGCAGATAAAATCGCCGCCGAAGACGTGGAAACCAATAAAAAAATTGGGCAATACGGAGCCCAATTGATCCCGCCAAAAGCCCGTATTCTGACCCATTGTAATGCCGGGGCGCTGGCAACGGTAGGTTATGGGACCGCCTTGGGTGTCATACGCAGTGCCGTGGCGCAAGGGAAGGAGATTAGCGTGTTTGTTGATGAAACGCGTCCTTACTTACAAGGCTCCCGGCTAACCGCCTGGGAATTGCAGCAGGAACAAATCCCGACAACTTTAATTGCAGATAATATGGCCGGTTTCTTGATGCAAAAGGGAGAAATTGACTTGGTGATTGTGGGTGCAGATCGCATTGCCGCCAATGGAGATGTTGCCAATAAAATCGGGACATATTCCTTGGCCGTGCTGGCGCAGGCACACAAAATTCCATTTTATGTGGCGGCGCCCTTATCTACCTTTGATTTGCAGCTTAGTTCCGGACAGGAAATTCCCATTGAAGAACGTAGTGCGCAAGAACTGACACATTTTGCCGGGGTGCAAATTGCACCCACCGGTATTAAGTGCTATAATCCTGCCTTTGATGTTACGCCTGCTGCTTTAGTTACCGCCATTATCACGGAAGCAGGAATTATAAAAAATCCGGATACGGAAACAATAAAAAAGTTTTTTACGGAGTAGGGAAATGTCGGAAATTAGGCACGAACTGATAAAAATTGTGCGGAAGATGTGTGCAGAACAATTAGTCTTGGGCACGTGGGGAAATGTTTCCGCCCGCCAGGATGATTCGTTTTGGATTACACCCAGCGGTATGGATTATCAGTCGTTAACTTGGGAAGATTTAGTCAGGGTTGAAGTGGCGAGCGGCAAAGACCAGGGGCGCTGGAAACCTTCTTCAGAGTGGCGCTTACATGCAGCCATTTACAGAAAGAGGCCGGATTGCAAGGCTATTGTCCATACCCATAGCATTTATGCCACCGCCTTTGCTGTTGCGCGTGCTGCCATCCCACCCATTACGGAAGAAATGGCGCAAGTGGTGGGGGGGAGTGTGGAAGTGGCAGATTATGCCCTGGCAGGAACTTGGCAGTTGGCGGAAAACGCCGCCCAGGCTTTAGGTGACAAAGCGGCTGTTTTACTTGCAAATCACGGCTTGGTGGGGGTGGCCGCTACTTTGCCGGAAGCGCTGAAAGTATGTCAAATTGTTGAAAAAACGGCACAGGTTGCCCTTTTGTCCCGGATGTTGGGTCCCGTGTCACCCTTGTGTGCCGAGGATGTCAGTTTGCTGCGCAATTTTTATCTTACATCTTACGGTCCCAAAAAGAACGGGGAGGAATAACTTATGAAAACATTAATCCGCGATGTAACTGTTGTTACGGCCAATGAAGAAAATCAGGTCCTTGAACATGCTGATGTGGTAATTGACGGAAGTGAAATAACTTATGTGGGACCCACCACAGTTTGGGAAGATAATTTTCAACAAACCATCAATGGTCAGGGTAAACTTTTGGCACCTGGTTTTGTTAATGCCCATGGCCACGCAGCCATGACGCTTTTGCGTTCCTATGCTGACGATGTGCCGCTGATGTACTGGCTGGAAAAAAAGATTTACCCGGTGGAAGCAAGGTTAAAACGAGAAGATGTTTATTGGGGTACCATGCTTGCCATTGCGGAAATGCTAAAAAGCGGAACAACTACTTTTGTGGACATGTATTTTTTCATGGATCAGGTGGCGGAAGCAGCGGAAGAAGCAGGTATTCGGGCAGTGCTCTCCCGCGGCCTGGTGGGAGTCGGTCCCGAGGCTGAATCCGGACTTGAAGAAAGTAAACAATTCTGCCGTCATTGGCACGGCCGTGCCAATGGCCGCATCACCACCATGCTTGGCCCCCATGCTCCGTATACATGTCCCCCGGATTATCTTAAAAAAGTCATGGCGTTGCAGGACGAACTTGGTGTACCTATCCATATACATTTGTCTGAAACACGGGATGAGGTAGAGCAAATAAAGGCCGAATACGGGGTTACTCCCACAAAACTGCTGCAAAAAACCGGGTTACTACAAAGGCCGGTTTTGGCGGCTCATTGTGTACATTTAACGGAAGAAGATATGGACATTCTGGCGGAAGAAGATGTTCGTGTTGCTCATAATCCGGGGAGTAATCTTAAGTTGGGCAGCGGCATTGCCCCCATACCGGATTTGTTAAAACGTGGAGTTACCGTGGGCTTAGGTACTGACGGCGCTGCCAGTAATAATAATTTGGATATGTTGGAAGAAATGCGCTTGGCCGCTTTGCTACAGAAAGGTAGTCGTATGGACCCCACATTAATTACAGCAACTGAAGCCATCGCCATGGCCACAAGAGAAAGCGCCAAGGCAGCTTTTCTGGATAATGTGGGCATGATTGCTCCGGGCATGAAAGCAGATTTAATTTTAATAAAATTAAACAAGCCCCATTTAGTCCCCCATCATGATTTGGCGGCGCATCTGGTTTATGCCGCACAATCTTCCGATATTCAAATGGTAATGGTGGACGGCAAAATCCTTTGCCAGGATGGGAAGCTGACGACATTGGATGAAGAAAATATTATGGAGCAAGCACAGCAACGGGCAATAAATTTGGTGCAAGTAGAGGAAAATGAATAAGCCTGGAATTTTGCCAGGCTTATGTCTTGAAGTTTTACCTGTTGTTATTGTTCTTGTTGTTATTTTTGTTGACATTATTATTGTTGTTGCCGGTTTCTGCGCGCATCCGGTTTAAAACATCTGTAATCTGATCAAAGAAGGAAGAGATAGGTTCACCACGTTCAATCCCTTGAGAGATATCCCTTAATTGCTTAATGATATCCGGATTAGCCGAGACATAGGCATTAACAATACTGGGTTCCTGTTTTTCTATCCGCCGTGCCACTTCCCTTTTAATTTGCTCTTCACCGCGCTCTGCTGTTTCTTCCCGCTCCAGGGTTACGCCTACCAGAGCCAGGTTGGAGATGACCACCACTACCGACTGGTCAACGCCGTCAACTTCCGTGGCGATGTCGGCAATACGCTCGGCCAGCTGCTGGGCATTGGTTCTGGGTTGATCTTGCGGCTGCTCCTGCGGCACCACTTGCCGCTGCTGTTGTAACCTTTGTTGTTCAACTTGGGAATTTGGCGCTTTGTTGATCTCCGGTGCCGGCTGGCGTTCCGCTTCCGGTCGCCTGAATAATGAGCAGCTGCTTAAAAATAGAGTAGCTACCAAAAGCAGCGCCACGAAAACAAAAAATTTTTGCTTTTTCATGTTTACACCTCCTTGTTGATATTTTTTGAGTGTGCACTTTTTTTATACTGGAATTTCTAACACTTAAGACGCGTAACTTTTGCAATTAATGAATCAGCGGAGGGATGAAATGCGAATTTTACTAACTAATGATGATGGTATTTTTGCCGAAGGCTTACAGGCACTGACACAGGAAATCAAAAAAATTGCCGAAACATATGTGGTGGCACCGGATCACGAACAAAGTGCAACCGGTCATGCTATTACCATGCATCGTCCTTTACGGGCCGAGAAGGTGCGCTATAGTCATTCGCCCGAAGTGCCTGCTTGGGCGGTCAATGGCACACCGGCCGATTGTGTAAAATTGGCTGTGGAAGCTTTACTGCCACAAAGGCCTGATTTGGTTATTTCAGGCATTAACCGCGGAGCTAATTTAGGTACTGACGTACTTTACTCCGGGACAGTGTCCGCGGCCATTGAAGGTGTAATTTTGGGCATTCCTGCCATTGCCGTCAGCCTGGCAGAATATCATAACCCTGATTATACCTATGCCGCTTATTTTGTGGCGCGCCTGGCGCAACAGCATTGTCGTCACAATACTAAAAAAGATCTTTTGTTAAATGTGAATGTACCTAATTTAAAACCTGAGGAAATTAAAGGTGTGGCCATTTGCCCCTTGGGTGTGCGGCAATATAAAAACGCTTTTGCCAAGCGCAAAGACCCGCGCGGTCGTGAATATTATTGGTTGGCTGGAGAGCTGGTCGATCTTGAGGAGAATGAAGATACTGACGTGGCCGCCATAAAGGAAGGCAAAATTACCATCACACCCATTCAGCCTGACCTAACTGATTTTGCCTTTTTAGAGGAACTAAAAGAGTGGAAGATAAAGCTTTGAAAGGATGTAAACAATGGCAGAACGTGAAAAACTGGAGCTTTTGGCAACTTTAAAACTGAAATATAATCATGAATTTTATAAAGTTGTAGATTTTTTAAACCGTAACTTGAAAAGTTACAATTTAATGTTTGGCGTTAGCAAAAAAGATGATGAAATGACTTTTTCCATTTATGAAATTTAAGGCAAGGAGGGAAGAGTATGCCGACATTTTTTTTCTACGGGCCCAAATTGGCAAAGGAAAAGAAAGAAGAAATGGTAAAAGCAATTACTGAAGCAGCCAGTAAAGCCACCGGCCTCCCGGAGCAAGCTTTCACGATATACTTGCGGGAAGCTGAACTGGAAAATGTCAGTGTAGGCGGAAAATTACTTTCAGAAAGCAATAAATAAACAAAAAAGGTACGTCTCAAAGGGCGTACCTTTTGCACATTTGCCCATCCCTCTGAATTAACACAGTTCTAAAATATTTTTACCCTGCATATGCATAGAAAAAATTCAGCATTTGTATAGGGATGGTGGCGATGAGACAAGCAATTGTAAGGCTCACGGGCAAAGTCAAAAAACGTTACTTGTTCTTTTTCCTGGTACTGCTAATCCTTGCCGGCAGTTTTTTGCTTTGGCCGCCACAGACCCAAGAGCAGGAAGAGCCGGCCTTACCCACCATGTTTGAAACTTTAGCAGGACAAATTGCCGCCGCCGGCAAGAAGATGGAAAATTACGGTTTGACAATTGAAGAAAGTGGGCCTGGCTATGAAATAATTTTTCAAGGGCAGGTCAACAGAGAAAAAATTTACGGCAAACTTGAAGCTTATGAGCTTGAAGTATTTTCTGCCTATAATCAATATTTTGCTAAAAATACTTCCGCACAAGAGTGGCAGGATCTTAATGCTTTAGGCTTAGGGGATCTACCGGCACTGATCTGTACACCCTGGCAGCTTTGGGAAAAAATTTTGGCGGCAAATGAATTGACTGTGGAAGCAGGTAAAGAAAGGGTGGTAAATGGAGCTCTTTGTCAAACATATTTTCTGGAAATTCAGCATCCTGATACGTGTTTGATAACCGGTTTTCCGGAAAATGCAACTTTAGAAAAACTACAAGTTTATCTCTGGCTAGACGTGGAGAATGATTTTATCCACCGCATGGCATTAACGCTGGATATGGTGGTGGATGGTGAAAATATACAGTTAAATCGTGTTTTACAGATGGACCCGCAGGCAAAGGCTTTACCGGCCGGATTGCCACCGGTGGAGATGCCGGGGGTAGCCGTTTAAACTCTTATTTTTTTGGCAGGGGAAAAAAAAGTTTGAGCGAAAAGTTAAAAGGGACAAGCTGTAAGAGAAGGAGGCGGCTGCTTTGTTTTACTATGTTTGTTGCCCGGTTTGTAATCAGGACTTAAGCCATTTTGTTGATGCAGATGAGCCTAAGGAGATGTTTGCCGTCTGTACACATTGTCAAACACCTTTACGCTTAAAATATAGTACCTATTGGGATAAGGATATGGGTGCTGAAGTCATCTTCTTTTGGTTTGAAAAGGTAGAGAAGGACCAAGAACGGCTTGGGAAAAAATTATCTTGAAAATTAACCAATAGAAGGATATGATATTAGTAGATTGCCATTTTATCAAATTTTAGGAGGGTTAGTAATGGACAAACTGGATAAAATCGTAAAGTTTTTAACGGAAAATCCCGTCGGTTCCTTTGCCACCATTAAAGACGGCAAGCCGAAAGTTAGACCCTGGGGTTTTATGATGATGGAGGACGGAAAATTTTACTTTTGTACTGCCAATACAAAAGATGTATACAAGCAGTTGCAGGCAAATCCTTACTTTGAATTTACCTGTTCCAATAAAGACGGCAATTGGCTGCGCCTGTCCGGGGAAGCCATTTTTGTCAAAGACGTGGAAATTAAGAAAAAGGTTATGGAGAAAAGCCCTGGTGTAAAGATGCTGTACCAGTCTCCTGATAATCCTATTTTTGAAGTTTTCTATCTTGAACATGGTCAAGCATCCATACACGAGTTTGGCGGCAAACCTATTGAAGAGGTCACTTTTTAATGGCAAAAAAAGAACCTGTTGTCGCAAGAGGGACAACAGGTTCTTTAGTTTTAGTGGTTTCCGTCGCGGCGCTGGTGTGCTTTGCGTACTTCTGAAAAGAAGCGTTTCCGATTTTGTTGGACTTGCCTTTTTAATTTTAAATTAATGAATATGTCATTGCCAAAAAAGAGAAGAAAGGTGAGCACCGGTACTAAAGCAAAAATTTTGGCGGCAAAAGCACCAAAAAGAATTACCAACCCGAGATAGAGCCAAGCTAAATAACCTAAATATTTAATTTTGATTGGCAAAATAAAGTAAATCAGTAATTCAAAATCGGGATAGAGATGGGCAAAAGCTAAAAAGAGGGAAAAATTTAAGTAATAAGCCGTGGCGGGCCGTCCTGTGATAAAAGAGGCTAAAATTGTGCCTAACATACCGCAGAAATAAAAAAGATTAAATTTAAAAGAACCCCACTCACGTTCCAGATTTGAGCCAATGAGGTAGTAAAAATAGAGGGCAAAAAAAATAAAAATCAGTGAATCCGAAGGCGGGATGGCGACAAAAGTCAGCAGACGCCAGATTTGGCCGCGTAGCACCAGTTGCGGTACAAGTATTAAAGAGTTGTATACATGCATCCTACCATCAAAATATGTAAAAACATACACCACGGCGTTGGCAAGGACAAGATAAAACATTAAATTTTTAATTGCATACCGGCCATATTTCCTTTCCAGCCGGTTTAACCAGTTTTTCATTTTTTCACTCCTTGCTTTGTCCAAACTCCGAACATTGCCGACAGTACTCTAATGCTATCATATTACTTTAAGCAGCATTAATGCAATATTTTTTGTTTAGTCCTCTAGATGAAAAAACCATCGGTGCAAAACCGATGGATCAATGCATAATATTTGGCAGGGGCGACAGGACTCGAACCCGCAACTAACGGTTTTGGAGACCGCTACTCTACCAATTGAGTTACGCCCCTGCACTGCCTTCTTTATTTTAGCGCAACTTAGGGAAAATGTCAAACACTTCTGCTGCCAGGGCAGGTTGGCGGCCAAGGTTTTTACGGCCATGCATTTTTCTTGAAAAGAATGTGAGCATATAATAAAATTATTGTTATAGCTGCGACGATGGAGGGAGAGGCATGCGGGAACGTGTAGGTATTATCGGGGTTGGAGCCATGGGGGAGGCTCTGCTGAAGGGGCTTTTGCCGGTAGTGTCAAAAGAAATGCTGGTAGTTGCCGATAAGGCAGCGGAAAAATTAGCAAAGCTGAAAACGGCTTATCAAGTTGAGTCTCAAACTGTAAGTGGTCTTGTGCAAAAAGCACAAGTGATTTTTTTGGCGGTTAAACCGCAGGACCTGACTGCTTTGTTGCAAGAAATGGCTTCAAATCTAACTCCGTCCAAGACGATTGTCTCGGTAGCGGCGGGCGTAGCAATTGCTAAAATTGAAAAGGAGCTGCCGGAAAATGTGGGCGTTATTCGTGTTATGCCCAATACCCCCTGTCTCATTAATGAGGGAGTAATGGCAGTTAGTGCGGGACGTCATGTAAGCGCAGACAGGTTGGAATTGGTGGTTTCCTGGCTGCAAAATTTAGGAGTAGTCCGGGTGGTGCCGGAGGAACTTTTGGATGCTGTTACCGGTTTAAGTGGTAGTGGACCGGCGTATGTTTATATGATGATTGAAGCTTTAGCTGATGGAGGGGTTTTGGCCGGTTTACCGCGGCAGATGGCTTTAGAATTTGCCGTACAAACAGTCTTAGGCGCGGCCAAAATGGTGCAAGAAACCGGTGAACATCCTGCCGTCCTGCGTGAAATGGTTACTTCACCGGGGGGAACAACGGCGGCAGGGTTGCTCCATTTAGAACAGGGTGCTTTCCGCAGTTTGCTGCAAAAAGCTGTTACCGCTGCGGCAAAGCGGTCAAAGGAGCTGGGTGGTTAAATGGACGCACGGAGAGCGGCATTAAAAAAGGCACAAACAATTGTAGTCAAGGTGGGTTCAAGAACCTTAACACATGCATCCGGCAAACTTAACCTCAGGATGATGGAGAAAATAGTACGGGAATTGGCCGATTTAGCTAATCAGGGCCGGCGGATTATTCTTGTTTCTTCCGGTGCCGGTGCGGCAGGGATGGGCAGGCTTGGTTTGCAGGAAAAGCCGCGGACCATGCCGGAAAAACAAGCTGTGGCGGCAGTGGGGCAGAGTCTCTTGATTCAAATGTATGAAAAGTTCTTTGCCGAATACGGCCACATAGCTGCCCAAGTTTTATTAACCAGGGATGATTTCCACCACCGTAAGCGTTATCTTAACTCCCGCAACGCTTTAATGACATTGCTGCAATTGGGTGTAATCCCTGTGATCAATGAGAACGACACCGTCTCGGTGGAAGAGATAGAATTTGGTGACAACGACACGCTTTCAGCCATGGTGGCAAGCGTGATTGATGCCGATTTACTTGTGCTTTTGACGGATATTCCGGGGCTTTATACTGCCAACCCCAAAAAAGACCCTGCTGCACGTTTTATTAATATTGTGGAAGAACTGACACCAAAGATACAGCAGTATGCCGGTAAAACTGATGAAAATCTGGCCACAGGTGGTATGGTGACAAAATTATTGGCGGCGGAAATTGCCGTCAATTCGGGTATTCCCATGGTCATTGCCCATGGCAAGGAAAAAGATGTTCTGCAGCGGATTGTCGAGGGTGAAGATTTGGGTACATTATTTTGTGCCCGGAAAGAAAGCCTGGAGAGTAGAAAGCGCTGGATTGCCTTCGGTCAGGTGGAGCGCGGTCGCTTAATTATAGACAGTGGAGCACGCAAAGCCCTGGTGGAAGACGGAAAAAGTTTGTTGCCCTCTGGTATTCTCAGCGTGGTGGGCGATTTTAAAAAAGGCGAAACAGTGGCTATTGAAGATGAATCTGGACGGGAAATTGCCCGGGGTTTAGTTAATTATCATGCTGAGGAACTACGTAAAATTAAAGGCATGCATACAGAAGAAGCTGCTGCAATCTTGCAAAAAAATTGCCAGGAAGCAGTACATAGGAACAATATGGTGGTTAAAGGTTAAGTGATGGGAAAAGGAGGGACGCCATGAAACTGCAAGAACTTCTTGCTGGTTATGCCTACCGGACTGAAAATAATGATCTTGCTGTGAATGTAACCGGTATCGCACACGATTCCCGCTTTGTTAAGCCCGGTGATCTTTTTGTCTGTTTGGAAGGGCTGCGGGTGGATGGGCACCTTTTTGCCGGACAAGCCGTGGAAAAAGGGGCGGTGGCAGTGGTGGCGGCCAAACCGCTGGTGATGCCTGTACCGGTAATTCAAGTTCAAGACACAAGAAATGCTTTGTCGTACCTGGCAGACCGTTTTTTTGGACAACCCAGTAAAGATCTTCATATTGTGGGAGTTACCGGTACCAATGGCAAGACAACCACAACACATTTTTTGCAATCTATTTATGAGGCGGCCGGAAAGACTTGCGCCGTCATTGGCACGGTAGGTATTGGCATTGATAATAATTATCTGCCCGTCAATTTAACGACACCTGAAGCATTTGATTTGCATCGCACATTCCACCAATTGCGCGGGAAAAAGGTGCAAAATGTGGCCATGGAAGTTTCCTCCCATTCACTAACCTGGCAGCGTGTGGAACATGTGTGTTATTCCACTGCCATTTTTACAAATTTAAGTCATGATCATTTAGATTTTCATGGCACCATGGAAGATTATTTTTTAGCAAAGGCGCACTTATTTGACTTACTGCAAGAAAAAGATTACCCGCAAGCCATTATTAATGTGGATGATCCTTACGGCAGGCGGCTGCAATCTATGGTTAAAGTAAAAACTTTAAGCTATGGTTTCAAGGAAAAGGCAGATGTACGCGGTTTTATTGCCTCCAGCAGTGTGGACTCTACGATTATGGTTGTTCGCTATGGAAGGCGGGAGTTTGAACTAAATGTACGTCTAGCCGGCGAATTTAACGCTTATAATGCTTTGGCGGCAACTGCAGCAGCACTGGCGGAAGGAATACCTGTCGATGTTATTGCTTGTGGCATTGACAATTTGGAGACTGTACCGGGGCGGTTGGAAGCAGTAAATTTTCAGCAGGAATTTAGTATTTTCATTGATTTTGCCCATACGCCGGACGGTTTAGAGAAAGTTTTACACACTTTAAGCCAGATGCCGCACCGTAAACTAATTACCGTCTTTGGCTGTCCCGGTGATCGTGACCGGGCAAAGCGTCCGGTGATGGGAAGAATTGCAGAAGTATACAGTGACATTGTGATTTTAACTTCAGACAACCCCGCCAGTGAGTCACCGGAAGCCATCATTCAAGAAATACGTGCAGGCATGGAAAGTGAGCCCATTATTCTGCCTGAGCGCTCTGAAGCGGTGCGCTATGCTTTAAGCTTGGCCCAAAAAGGTGATATTGTGCTTTTGGCGGGGAAAGGACATGAAAATTACCAAATAATAGGGGATAAACATATACCTTATTCAGATAGACAAGCAGTGGAAACCTTTTTTATTTCCTAAGCTAAAACGAAAAAACTGCCATGAGGCAGTTTTTTTCGTTAACTTTTGAGTTTGCGCAGCAGTGCACGATAACGGGGCAAGCCCTTGTCCCAGAGCCAGTATAATGTCGGTGAAAGAGGTTTATCCCATTCCCCGATAAAAGCAACATAATCGCCGCCAAAACTTTTTTTAAAATGATATAAACCATATAGTGGGTGGTCTTCATCAACATGGCCGGGGACTCCATACAAATCAAACCATTCCGCCCCTTTACCATGGGCCCATTTAATTCTTTCCCAATTAAGAGCATGATAAGTATACATATTCCGGTATTTATTTGCTTGTCCCCCATAAACCGCCCACGCTTTATTGCCTAAAGCAAAAGTTATTGAGGAAATTACAGGCTTGTCTTCAATATACCCGGTAAGTAGTAAGATACGGTCATCTTGTCTTAAAATCTCATACATTTTTTGAAAATAAGCTTGAGAGCGAACCATAAAATCATTGCGCGCGCCGGTTTGGCGCAGAACGGAAAAAAAATCGGCGATACTTGTTTCTTCATTTTGCCGGAAAACCAAGCCCCGTTTGGGTCCATAATTAATTTTATAGCGCATTTTTTTATTAAAGCGGGCAAAAATTTCCTCTAGAGTGCCCTTTAGTGAAAGGCGGAAAGTGTAACGCGGCTGCATGCCGCCAAAATCATGCTCCTGACCGGTAAGTCTAAAACCGTGCCTTGATAAGAATGCTGCCAATTCAGCATTGTCGGGAACGGCAGGGTCCATTTTAAGGACAATGGCGCGGTGTTTTTGCGCCAATTCCGTGAGAGCTGATAAAGTAAACTCCCATAAGTGAAAATCTTTAGTATCGTCTAAAACGGGACCGCGGGGTACGTAAGCAATGGTACGCTTAAGTAGAGGGATTTGCCGAAATAACACAGACATTGCCGCCCGTATTTTACCGTCATCAGCGATAACTATTGCCCGCACAGGATCCCAGTCAGGGCTTTTAATTTCTCCCCAGCTGTAAGTCTGTAAAATATCGCCGGACGGCGCCGCAGCAATGAAAGCATCAAAACGGGCGGCATCATTTTTATCAATCATTTGCAAACGCATAAGTAAGCCTCCAGGAGAAGAGATTGACACTAATTATTTTCTGTAGAAATGTGATATTGATAGGTTTCATGACAATTGGGGCAGTATAGTTGATGAATGCAGGAATAATTTTCCCTTGGTGCCTCATTTTCTTCATAGGGAGCATACGGCCCGAGAATATCTTGGAGAGCGCCATAATCTTCCATGGCGCCGCCGCAGGCAGGGCAATTTAAGTGTAGCTCGGCTAAAGCATTGCAATATAAACAAATCTGCTTGTCCAGTTTTCTCACCCCTGTTTTGCTCCTTAGTGTGCCCAAAAGGGGAAAGAATTAATGCCGTGATTAAAATGATCATGTTTAAACTATTAATTGGGTCCTAGCAAGAGGGCGACAGGTTTTTGCAAAACAGTGGGATCTGTCAATGGGTTGCCGGCAACAGCTAAAATATAGGGCTTTTTGCCGGCCGTAAGCGTGCCCGCATCGGTAAGCTTACATGCTGCTGCTGCCAAAGTAGTTGCCGCCTGTAAAGCTGCATATTTGGATAAACCTGCTTCATGCAGCAAAGAGATTTCCCAGGCAAGACTTTTTCCATGCTCCACACCGGGGGCACCGGCATCGGTGCCGGCAACAATTTTTACTCCTAAAGCGCCGGCTTCTCCCACTAAACGGCTGTGCCGTTCATAAGAACGTTTAATGACATCATGCATCTTGGGTGTCAGTTTTGCCGCCAAATTGGGGGTGGCCAGTTGTGCTTTTACCGGAGCCAGGGTGGGTAGCCAGAAAGTCTCCGAGGCGGCCAAGTGCCGTAAGGTGTCTGCAGACATAAAATAACCATGTTCTATGGTTGTAACTTGGGCTTCAAGGCAGCGGCGTACAGCTTCATCACCGCTTGCGTGGGCCATGACCGGAAGGTTGTAACTTTGGGCCCTGTTTACGATGTGTTTTAATTCGGAAACGGTAAAGGTTGCCGCTCCGGTTTTCCCATAATGGCGAAAGCTAAAGATGCCTGAGGCCATGATTTTGATGTGGGCAGCCCCTTGAGCGGCCAATTGGTCTATGGCTGCCAGTGCTTCATCCATGGTGCTGACACCAAGACCCAAAGCTGAACCATAATGACCTTTTTTATAGAGGGCAAATCCTGCTTGTAAAACCAGGCAAGGTTCAGTAATCTCAATAAAACCATGCTTATTACCGGCATCTCTGATGGCATAAACACCTGCATTTAAGTAACAGCGCAGGCGCTCGGCATAATTTTGTGCTGTTTCCGGCAGCATTAAATGCACATGACCATCAATCAGTGCCGGCAGCAAAAAATAATTACTAAAATCCCAAGCGGAAGAAGGGACTGCTTCCTTTACTTTTGTAGAAATTCTGCCGTTTTCCACATAAAGCGTTCCGTTTTCCTTTATGGACGGTGATGAACCGTCCCAGAAATATTTATATGTAATGGCTGCCTGTTCCGGCAGAGAAATAATTTGCATATGATTTGCCTCCTTACCTGTTTAATTATACCATAGAAATGCAAATTCGCGAGGCGAAAGACATATAACAAAAGTGTAAGATCAGAAAATTTCATATTGTTGCCAGGGCAGGCATTATGATACAATAAGCACGGCCGCTGAGACGAAAAAGGAGTGAGCAGGCCTTGGGATTTATTCAGCAAATCATTGCCTTTACCCAAAATTACGGTGTTTGGGGTTTGGGCATTGGCATGTTTTTGGAAAGCCTTGGGATTCCCTTTGCTTCCGCCTTATTAACACTGACGGCCGGAACATTAATTGCCAGCGGCACAGCTACTTACTGGGAAATTCTTTTGATTACAACTTCCGGATTAGTGCTGGGTAGTATTGCCGGTTATTACATAGGTTATTGGGGAGGAGCACTGGGACGTTATTTACATTTACCTTGCTTTAGGTACCGGCCGCGTAATATGCAGCTTTGGGAAAAACTGCAGACCTGGGGGGAAATCTCCATTATTTTTGCCCAGTGGTTTGGCACCACACGTACTTGGATTTCCATTCCCGCCGGAGCCATGAGAATGAAAGTGCAAAAGTTTATTCTTTACACTTTTATTGGTGGTAGTATTTATTGTGCTTTGGCCATTGCTTTTTCTATTTTTCTCACCGGTTTAGTTAAGCGTTTTTGGGCGCAATACGGCCCGGAATATCTACTTATTTTCGTAGTTTTACTAATTATTGTCGCTCTGCTGACTTGTATTTTTGTGTGGCTGTATAGGCGTAAAAGAAAAACACGCTTGTAGGCAAAGTAAAACCCCTGTGAGACTCCAGGGGTTTTAGCCAGCATTTAAGACAATTGTTTTAGGGCCATGCGACATTTTTGTACGCATGCTTCCAAATCTTTTGCCACTTGTGCAAAAGAATTTTTGGCGGCAGTATTTTCAGTTTTTTTGGCGGCAACACGTAAATCGGCTGCCGAACTCTGGCATTTTTCAATGGAGTTTTCTACAAGTTGGCGGTAGTCAGTCATTTTACTTCACCTCGCAAGTTTTAGTGGAACCGGTGTTTTATTTTTTGTTCCTAAAATGCTTTTATGTATAAAGGGAACGGCTTGCGTAGTAATCTATCAGTGGCGGCAGGTGCGGGTCAAATTTTTCGGCAAAGGTTGCCGCCAGTTTATTTGATTCAAGAAAGCGGGGGATTCCGTCCGGGGGTACCATGAAATCCACGGAAAAGATAACACAGCCTTGATGAAAAGATAAAGCCTGCATAAACTCCGGAAATAGTTTAATCGTATTAATTTTGCCGGTAGTTATAGTTGTTTTTTTAATAAAATCGCCTAAAGGTAGAACATGCTTTTTTTCTAAAGCATCCCAGTTACAGTGTGAGATAAATTTTTGGCAATACTGACCATAAGCCTTTACGCCATAGCCGGGTAGGCTGAAAAAGGGCATTTTATGTACTACATGATCGGCACAAGCAGCGTACGGGTCATGTGTGACAATAAACTCACTGCAAATAAGTAGTTGTTCCCCATGCAGCTTGGCAAGCAGCTTGGGCAGTTTCTCCTGTAAATATTCAGCTTTCCAGACGGTATAGGGAATACCGGTACTGCTTTTGCCGGCGGAACCATAAGGTGCTTTGATAATCCAGAACTTAATATTTGCAGCAGGCAAAAAAGGGTCGCTGTCTTTTGTATAAACCCTTTGTACCGGCAGAAATTTATTGCCCTTTTGCCCTTGCAGTTTATTTGCCAAAAATGCTTTGGAAGCAAAGGAAGCAGGTAAATAGCCAACTATTTTTTTGCCTTGGCTAAGAAATTCTGCATAAAGTAAATCCGGTAAAGTACATAATTGCACATCAATCATGTCAGCTTCCACATGGCGATGCAATAAATGATCCGGACATAAAAACACACTTTTCCCTTGCCGGGTATAGAGATTAACTAATCCCTGCACCCCTTTTTGCTGACAGCCGAAAAGGTACCAGGCGGGATAAGGAGCATCCGGGGCCTGGTACCTTTGGGCACATGCCTGCAGTGTTTCCGGTGTGCTTAATGGCCGTTCTACCTTTTTTACTGCCAATGCGGCAGCCAGCAGATCATGATGAACGGCAATGCAGACTTTTTGCATCTTTTTTACCTATTGTAGTTTCTGACGAGCCTTTCCCAGTAACGGCGAAAAAGTGATTGATGGCTTTTGCCGGCCGGTTCGTAGGGAGGGCTTAATGCCTCCATTGCAGACATGTCTTCTGCAATTTCCACGTCCGGATTATCTTCTACCTTCCAGGGTTCCGGATAAAAAGACATCTGGCTGCACCCCCTAGGGTATTATTTTGTGTGAGCTACTGTGCTTAGGCAACTATTTCCATGGGAGGTCATTTGTCTGCCTCACAATTTATTATCTGCATAAACGGTAAAAATCTTACGCATTAAACTTTACCATGCCTGCCAAAGAAAAATTTTTTTGCTGAATTTTTAGTTAGCGTGCCACTGTTTTTTAAAAAAATGCTGTTAATCTTTGCTTGTGTTGCGAATTTTTGCACAAATTAAATAAAAAAATAATTGGGCGATAATAAAAAAAAAGACCTAAACAAGGAAAATGTGGGGTGTTTATTGCATGAAAATAACTGTACTTGGATGCTACGGTCCGTACCCGCCGGCAGGGCAATGCTGTTCAGGTTATTTGCTGCAGGATCAAGAGACGGCCATTCTTTTAGATTGCGGCAATGGTGTTTTCAGCCGCCTGCGGTACTACCTTGAACCGTGGGAATTATCCGCTGTAATCGTCACGCATCTCCATGCCGATCACTATGGTGACCTGGTAATTTTAAAATATGCATTGATGCTGCATAACCAGGAGATAAATATGCCTCTTATCGTTTATGCGCCGGAAGAACCCCGGGAGATTTTTACTTCTTTAAACTATAAGACTTTTTTGCAAGCGGAACCTATTCATGAAAAGACAGAACTGGAAATTGGCCGCCTGCAAATTTCTTTTACACCCACTGTGCATTCTGTACCGTCATACTTGGTTACCGTTACAGCAGGGCAAAAGAAATTTGTTTATTCGGGAGACTCCGAATATTTTCCTGCAATGACGGCTGCTGTAGAAGGAGCAGATCTTTTCCTGTGTGAAGCCAATTTCCTGGAAGCAGAACGCAAAAGCGGGGCTAGCAATCACCTTACCGCTGCACAGGCCGGGCAAATCGCCCGGGAAGGCGGGGTTAAACGCTTAATTTTAACCCATCTTTTTCCTGATCGAGATCCAAAACTTACATTGCAGGAAGCGCAAAAGGAATTCGCCGCCTGTGAACTTGCGCAACCGGCTGCCGTTTACCAATTGTAGGGGAAGCAAAAAACTGCCGGTGATTTCCGGCAGTTAATTTTTTTGCGCATATTTGGCGCGGTAGTGTTCCAGTTCCTCCCACAATGCTCCCATGGGATTGGTGGGGCCGTAACCACTGCCCACGGCAATACCGTGTTTAATGGCTTGTGTAATAAAAACTTTGGCTTTTTGTACCGCCGTGAGGGGCGGTAAACCGTGGGCCAGGTAGGCGGTAATGGCAGCGGCATAAGTGCAACCGGTGCCATGGGTGTGGATGGTGTCAATCTTTTTCTCCACCAGGCGGTGAATATGCTTGCCGTCAAAGAAGATATCAATCTTTTCCTCCCCGGGCAAATGGCCCCCCTTAACCAGGACAAACCGTGGTCCCAAACGGTGCAATTCACGGGCGGCTGTAACCATGTCGTCAACAGTGTGCAGTTGCCGACCCAGCAGCGCCCCGGCTTCCGCCAGGTTTGGTGTGATGATTAAAGCTAGGGGGATTAGTTTAGCTTTTAAAGCTTCCACGGCATTTTCGGCAAGGAGCCGGTCGCCGCTTTCGGCAACCATCACAGGATCCACCACCAGTTTGTCCACTTGGTAATACTTGAGGCGTTCAGCAACAGTTTCAATAATGCCTGCTTCAGACAACATGCCCGTTTTGATGGCGTTGACGGGAATATCGGAAAGAACTGCATCCATTTGGCTTTGCACAAAATCCTTTGGTACAGTATGGATACCGTGTACACCTTTGGTATTTTGTGCCGTCAGGGCCGTGATGACACTGGTGCCATAGGTATTTAAGGCGGCAAAAGTTTTTAAATCAGTTTGGATGCCGGCTCCGCCGCCGGAATCAGAACCGGCAATTGTTAGTGCTTTTGCTTTAGACATAACTCCTCCTTCTGTGTCAGTAAATATTTCCTCAAGCTTAGGCAAAATTTTATTCTTTATTCCACAACAACAGTTTAAACCCTTTTTGGTGTTTAGGGAGGCAGATTTGCCGGGAAAGCTGAAAGTCTGACCCTAATCTAGGAGTCAGACTTTTAGGTGCTTGTCTACTCTTTTTCAAACAGATCTTTGCCTACGCCGCAATCCGGGCATACCCAGTCATCGGGGAGATCTGCAAAGTCAGTGCCGGGTGCAATGCCGTTTTCGGGATCGCCCACTTCAGGATCATAAACATAACCGCAAACAGTGCAAACCCATTTTTCCAAGGTCTATTCCTCCTTATGTTTTTTTATCAAGTTTATCATATTATAGAACTTAAGGTAAATATTAATAGAATCTGTTTTCGTGAAATATTTTTCATTTATCACGGTTTTTGCCAATTTAGTTGTAAAAAGAGGAAAAACAGAAAACAAGTCGAACTTTATATGGGTAATTTTAGGGAAAGACGTAGAAATTATTAGAATTTTGATGTAGGAGTTAAAGTTATGCGAAAAATGAGAATTTGTCGATTAAGGCCGGGTATGATACTTGCCAAAGCAATCTATGGTCCTGACGGGCAGCTTTTACTCAACAAAGGCGTAGAGCTGAAAGGCATGTATATTGCCGGGCTCCAACGTATGGATATACAATATGTATATGTTTATGACCCGTTAATGGAGGACGTGGAAGAAGTACAGGTTGTTTCCGATGTAACAAAACATCAAACCATTAAAGTGATGAAAAAAACATTTGGCTGTCTCAAAGCAAACGGTCTGGAATACGGACAGCTAATGAACAGAAGATTCCTCAATACCGTGGAAAAGCTGATAGATGAAGTTTTAGCCAATAAAGATATTGTTTATAATCTAGATAATATCCGTTACACCGATGATTATACATTTACTCATTCCGTAAATGTTTGTATCCTGTCTCTATTGGTAGCTTCCGGACTTCAGCTTTCCCGCAACAATTTAAAGGAGATGGCGGTAGGGGCGCTATTACACGATGTGGGAAAACTGTGGGTTGATGAAAATATTTTAAAGAAAGAGGGAAGCCTAACACCGGCTGAATTTGAGCAAATCAAAAGACATCCGCTTTTTGGGTATGATATCTTAAGCGAGCAAGCAAATATTGCGCCCACCAGTATTAAGATTGCCCTCCAACACCATGAGCGTTGCGACGGTTCCGGCTATCCATACCAGCTGGTAAAAAAAGAAATTCATCAATATTCTCGCCTGGTGATGATTGTTGATGTTTTTGATGCACTAACGGCAGACCGGCCATACAGAAAAGCTTTGCCTCCACATAAAGCTGTGGAAATTATTCTCAGCTTTAAAGGGGCATATGATACTGAAATGATACGTCTTTTCCTGGACCACATTGCTGTTTATCCACTGGGGACGGCTTTGCGTTTAAATAACGGTGATCTTGGTTTAGTGGTGAAAAATAAAAAAGGTCGTCCTTTTCAACCGGTGGTGAGAATCTGTAAAAACAAAAACGGGCGTTTTTATGCATCACCCTTTGATATCGATTTGGCGGAAACAAAAAATTTATTTATTACCGAGATCTTAAGCGAAAAAGAACGCGATCGGGAACTGCCTTTGGATATATAATAACAAAAATAACCCTTTTAAGGGTTATTTTTGTCTCCTAGTTTTCAGCTATACAGTAAATTAAAGAAGGGGTAGCTTTATGAACATTAAAATCAATGAAAAGATTATTTTTGCTTTGCGTGAACAAAAACCTTTAGTTGCTTTAGAAACGGCTGTATTAACACACGGTTTGCCAAAACCTTTAAACTTGGAAACTGTACTGGCCATGGAGGAAGCAGTGGCCTCGGCCGGTGCTATCCCCTGTACCATTGGTGTCTTACAGGGGGAAATAATTCTTGGTTTGTCACAAACACAACTGCAGGATTTGGCGCAGAGGGAAAATGTTTTTAAAATAGGATTGCGGGAATTACCGGTTATTGTTGTCAAAAAACTGAGCGGCGGTACTACGGTGGCAGCCACGGCTTATTTGGCTCACCGTTATGGTTTACGTGTGCTAGCTACCGGGGGCATCGGCGGTGTGCATCGTGGAGCAACGCAAACTTTTGATATTTCCGCCGATTTAACCGTACTGGCCCGTACACCCCTTACTGTGGTTGCCTCCGGCGCCAAAGCCATTATGGATTTGGGGTTGACGCTAGAATATCTGGAAACTATGGGCACCACAGTGGTTGGATACAAAACAAAAACATTCCCGGCATTTTATGCCTCTTCTTCCCCGTATAAACTTCCCCTGTCGCTTAACTCGCCCCAGGAAATAGCCGCCACCGCCCTGGCCCGTGATGAATTGGGACTTTCAGCCGCCGTACTGATTTGTAACCCGGTTCCGGAAGCGGCACAAATCCCTTATGAAGATTTAATGGAATTGCTGGCCGCCGTGGAACAGGAAGTGCAAGCAGAGCACATTAGAGGTCAGGATGTGACACCGCTTTTCTTAAAACGTCTGGCGGAAAAATCAGGCGGCCGCAGCTTGGAAGCCAATCGGGCTTTACTCATTGAAAATGCCCGGCTAGCAGGCAAAATTGCCTTGGCAGTGGCGCAAGGAAAAAATAGTTGAGTTTAGACGGCAAATGATTCAAATTGAATTTTGCACAAATCATGATACAAGCCGCCCTTTTGCAGTAGTTGTTCATGGGTGCCTTGCTCCACAATACGACCGTCATCAAGCACCAAAATCAGATCGGCTTGTTTCACTGTGGAAAGACGGTGAGCAATGACAAAAATCGTCCTTTGTCCCGCCAAAGCTTGGATGGACGCTTGAATATCTGCTTCTGTTTCCACGTCAACAGAGGCCGTAGCCTCATCTAAAATTAAAATGGGTGTGTTACGCAGGACTGCCCGGGCAATGGCCAGACGTTGCTTTTGACCGCCGGATAGTTTGACACCGCGTTCGCCAATGAGTGTATGATAGCCTTGAGGTAACTTACAGATAAAATCATGGGCTTTAGCAACTTTGGCGGCATGGATAATATCATCCATAGTGGCGTTTTTGCAACCATAGGCAATATTTTCAGCTACATTGCCGTGAAATAAGAAGACATCCTGCAGCACAATACTAATCTGATTTCTTAATGAGGATAAAGTAAGCTCTTTGAGATTATAATCGTCCAGGTAAATATTACCTTTTACTGGATCATAAAAGCGGGCAATCAGGTTAATAATGGTGGTTTTACCGACACCGGTAGGGCCCACTAAAGCAATCATCTGACCGGCCTTTGCCGTAAAACTAATGTCATACAACACCGGCTTTTCTTTTTCGTAATGGAAATAGACATTTTCAAATCTTACATTGCCTTGACAGCTTTTTAATTTCCTGGCATGGGGAGCATCTTTAATGTCCGGGTCGGTATCAAGGACTTCAAAAATCCGGTCTGCACTGGCAATGGCTTGCTGCAGATCTTCCGTTACCCGCGCCAACATGCCGATGGGCTGGTAAAATAAATTTAAGTAAAGAATAAAGCCAACTATATCGGATACATTTAGCACGCCTTTAAGGGCCAAGTAGCCGCCAAAGCCGACAACAATAACCGTACCAAAGGAAGTTAAGGCTTCCACGGCAGGATGGTAAATTGCACTTAACTGTAAGCCACGTAAAATGGCGGTGGTATATTTTCTTGCCCGTTTTGCCACCCGTTCTTTCTCCCGGCTTTGCTGGTTAAAAACTTGAATTTCACGCATGCCGGAAAGATTATCCTGCAGGATAGCATTAAATTCTGCCAAGCTGCTTTGTGCCTGGCGAAAATAGGGAAGCACTTTTTTCATAAAAAGGAAACTACTGTAGACAAGGAGCGGAACAGGGACAATGGTCAGCAAGGCCAGGGTGGGGTGGATGATGATTAAAATAATGGTTACACTGATTAAAATCAAAATATTGGTTACTAAATCCGGTACAGCGTGGGCGATTAAGACTTCAAGATTTGCCGTATCGTTGGTGGCCCGTGACATTAGTTGCCCTGTTTGTTTATCATGGTAGTACTTCATGGATAATTTTTGCAGGTGATTGTATATTTTCACACGCATGTCGGCAACTAAATGCCATGCTGCCACGTGGCTTAAGTAGTGATAAAAATAAGAAAAAACAGCTCGCCCGATATAAACACCAATTAAAAGCAAAGTTAGATTACGAATTTTAAGCATGGCGCCACTTTGCTCCAACTGTGTTAAAATATCGGTTAATTGCATGACAAGATAGGGTGCCGTTAAATTAAGTCCCGTAATGATAAGTAAACTAAGACCGGTGATAATCAACAGCCACCAGTAAGGTCTCGACATCATGACAAGACGTAGAATATTTCTCATCTCAGCCTCCGCAAATTTTTTTCCGGTAGTAATTTCCGCTTACTATTTTACATCTTTTAGCTGAAATCTTCACTAGCTTTTCGTATTAATTTCCCGGAAAAGAAACAACTTGGTTAACATAAACCGCCCTGGGGAAGAATATCTTAAAAGCAATGAGCAATACTAGAATTGAAAGTAACAAAGCTAAATGGAGGTAGTGATGGCAAAATATAAAAAAAAACCGGAGAAAATGACCCCAGAAGAATTGGCACTGGAAAAAATGAAATTAGAGATTGCTGAGGAACTGGGGCTGGGAGAAAAAATCAGAAAGTTGGGTTGGGAAAACTTGACTGCACGCGAGACTGGCCGCGTGGGCGGAATTATGGCACGCCGGCTTAAAAAGGGAAAATAGATGTCATAGCTCCTGCAAAGGAGCTTTTATCATTTTTTCATCTTTGTTGCTCTTCTTTCTGTTATTATGTTATAAATGAAGAGAGGGGGGAAGTTAATGCGGCTTGGAGCTCACATTTCCATCTCGAAAAGTTTAGAAAATGCTGCTGAAGTTGCTGCAGAAATTAACGCCAATACATTTCAGTTTTTCACCAGGAATCCCCGGGGAGGATCTGCCCGGCAAATTCCTGATGAAGAAGTGCAAAAGTGGCAAGAGATACGCCGCCGCTTGGATATATATCCTATTATCGGCCATTTGCCATATACGGTTAATATGGCTTCCCCCAAAAGCAGGCCATATGATTTTGCCAAAATGGTGCTTGCCGAAGATTTAAAGCGGATGGAAGCCATTGAAGCTGAATTTATTGTAGTTCACCCAGGGTCCCATACCGGTGCCGGCAGAGAAAAAGGTATTGCAAGAATTGTGGCATGTTTGGAAGAAGTATTTTTACCGTATGACGGTCAGGTAACACTTTTATTGGAAACCATGGCCGGCCAGGGTACGGAAATAGGTTCTTTGCAAGATGTGGCAGAAATTTTGGACAGGTTGGGCTACCCGCAAAGGCTTGGCATTTGTTTGGACACATGCCATCTCACAGGTTATGGATATGATTTTTTACAAAAAAGCGAAGTGGAACGTTTAGTTGCTGAACTTGAACAAACTGTTGGGCTAGAAAGAGTTAAAGCTGTACATTTAAATGATTCCAAAATGCCGCCGGGATCCTTTAAAGACAGGCATGCCCGGATTGGTGAAGGATACCTGGGTAGAGAAGGGATGTTAAACTTTATTACCCATCCTTTTTTCAGGAAATTACCCATGATTTTAGAAACTCCCGTGGATAATTACAAACAGTACGGCGAAGAAATTTTCTTGTTACAATCATGGCTAGCTGGAGCTGAAATTTAAATATTCTGGAAATAGATTTTGAGAAGGATTTTGCTGTTATTTGTAGAAATTTGAAATATGTTGTGGTAATTTTTTAGCAAATGAGCCCGTTTAGTATGGGCATATTTGTGATAATCTTCACGTACATAGCGGTTTTTGCCACTGCCGGCAGATTGTTAAAAGATAGAGATAGGTTTTAACAAGATGCGTGGTGCCGCCGTTGGCGGCATGTTTTCTGTGTAAAAATTACTACGGGAATTATGGGTATTTAATTTATATAGCAGAAGGGGGTTTAAAAAATGGGCGTAATGCAAACAATTGCTGAAAAAGCCAAAAAACTAGAAAAAACCATTGTACTGCCGGAAGGCACAGAAGAAAGAATCATTCAGGCTGCCGCCATCATTACCCAAAAAGGCTTAGCCAAGGTAGTCCTCGTAGGCGATCCGGAAAAAATAAAAGCTGCGGCAAAGGGTGTGGATTTATCACAAGTTGCCATTGTTGATCCAGAAAATTATGAGAAAACGGAAGCTTATGTTGACCAATTGGTTGAGCTGAGAAAGAAAAAAGGTATGACGCCGGATTCAGCCCGCGAAACCCTCAAGAACCCGTTGTATTTTGGGACGATGATGGTTAAAATGGGTGATGCTGACGGCATGGTTGCCGGTGCCATCAGTACTACAGGTGATGTGTTAAGACCTGCTTTGCAAATTATCAAAACGGCACCCGGCATTTCTGTTGTCTCCGGTTCCTTTATTATGGAACTGCCTGAGCCCACATATGGGGAAAATGGCGTCTTCATTTTTGCCGATTGTGCAGTTAACCCCAACCCCACAGCTGAACAATTGGCTGCCATTGCCGTTTCATCGGCACAAACGGCCAGGACTTTAACAGGAATGGAGCCAAGGGTGGCCATGCTGTCCTTCTCCACGAAAGGCAGTGCGAAACATGAACTGGTTGATAAAGTGGTGGAAGCAACCAGACTGGCCAAGGAAATTGCCCCTGAATTAATGATTGACGGTGAACTGCAGGCAGATGCGGCTTTAGTAGAGTCGGTAGGACAACTTAAATCTCCCGGTAGCCCGGTAGCCGGCCGTGCCAATGTGCTGGTTTTCCCCGATTTACAAGCAGGCAATATTGGCTACAAACTAGTACAAAGATTGGCTAACGCCAAAGCAGTGGGACCAATTTGTCAAGGACTGGCAAAGCCTGTAAATGATTTGTCCCGGGGCTGCAGTGTGGATGATGTTGTCGATGTGGTGGCAATTACAGCAGTTCAGGCTGAATAAAAGGAGAGATAAAGATGAATGTTTTAGTGATTAATGCAGGGAGTTCTTCGTTAAAATACCAGTTAATTAATATGGAAAACGAGGAAGTGATTGCCAAAGGGCTTGCCGAGCGTATTGGCATTGATAATTCCATGCTGACCCATACACCCGCCAATGGCGAGAAGGTGGAAATTAAGGCGGAAATTAAAGATCATACTGATGCCATCAAAATGGTCATTGATGCGCTGCTGCATCCGGAATACGGTGTAATTAAAGATATGAGTGAAATTGGTGCAGTGGGACACAGAGTTGTGCACGGTGGAGAGAAATTTTCTGAGTCGGCCGTAATTAACGATGAAGTTATGCGGGCCATAGAAGCCAATGTGGAGCTGGCACCTTTGCATAATCCGGCCAACATTATGGGAATTAAAGCGTGCCAAAAAGTAATGCCCAATACGCCCATGGTGGCAGTATTTGACACGGCTTTTCACCAGTCTATGCCGGAAAAAGCTTTCCTGTATGCGGTGCCTTATGCCGATTACGAAGATTATGGCGTCAGACGCTATGGTTTCCACGGTACTTCACACAAATATGTATCACGTCGCGCCGCCAAAATTATGGATGCTCCGTATCAATCCTTAAAAATCATTACTTGCCATCTGGGTAACGGTTCCAGTATTGCAGCGGTTAAAAACGGAAAATCGGTAGATACAAGTATGGGCTTTACTCCTTTGGAAGGTCTGCCTATGGGTACCAGATGCGGTAATATTGATCCCACCATTATCACCTACTTGGCAGAAAAAAAGAAAATAACCCCAGACGAAGTTATTAATTATTTAAATAAAGAATCTGGTGTTTTGGGAATCTCCGGGATTAGCAGTGATTTCAGAGATTTGGAAAAGGCAAAAGACGAAGGCAATAAGCGGGCAAAATTAGCGCTTGATGTCTTTACCTATGACGTGAAAAAATATATTGGTGCTTATGCAGCCGCCATGGGCGGTGTTGACTGCGTAGTTTTTACTGCCGGTATTGGTGAAAATTCCCCCCTGGTTCGCAGTTATGCCTGTTCCGGTTTAGAGTTTATGGGGATTAAAATAGATGAAGCGAAAAATGAGCAGCTTATAGGTAAAGAAGGAGAAATCTCCGCCAGTGATTCCAGGGTAAAGGTTTTTGTAATTCCCACCAATGAAGAATTGATGATTGCCAGGGAAACTTTGGAACTGGTATCATAAAATATAAATGCACGCAAAAAAGCTTCCAAGTAGTTTTCTACTTGGAAGCTTTTTTCTTAATAACCCCTATCTACCCTTAGATGGATATTGTTTAGTTAAATTTAGATTAAATTTCTTTACGGTTAATATAGCGTTCTTGGGAACTGCGAATTACTTCCCATGCTTTTTCCTTACCGTACCAATCACCAATTTTTACTTTCTTTTCTTCCAAGTCTTTGTAGATTTGAAAAAAATGTGAAATTTCCCGCGTCAAATTGGGTGGCAAGTGATCATATTCAGTGATCCAGCCCCACATGGGATCGCGGTAAGAAACACAAATAATTTTTTCGTCTTTGCCCTTTTCATCCCACATCTCAAGGACGGCAACGGGAACGGCGCGTATTTCACAGCCCGGAAAAGTGGGATCACCTGTTAGCACCAGAGCATCAAGTTCATCGCCGTCTTCTGCCAAGGTTTCCGGAATAAATCCATAATCGGCCGGATAATGCACCGAGGAAAAAAGCATGCGATCTAAGACAAAACGACCGGTGGCTTTGTTAAATTCGTATTTGTTTCTTGAGCCTTTGGGTACTTCGACAAAAACGCGTACATAGTCCATTTTGCTCCATCTCCCTTCATATTATAATTTGTCCCTCCGGCAAAAAAAAAAAAATTCTTGTGATTGTGCTAAACATTAAAGCGGAAAGTAATAATATCACCATCGCGCACTGGATAATCTTTGCCTTCAAGGCGCAGCTTGCCTTGTTCTCGGGCTGTTTTAAGCGATCCGCCTAAGGCCATAAATTCATCATAACCGATGACTTCAGCCCGGATAAATCCGCGTTCCATATCGGAATGAATTTTCCCGGCTGCTTTTTTCGCCGGGGTTCCCTTATGGATGGTCCAGGCACGTACTTCATCTTCACCAACGGTAAAAAATGAAATCAGCTGTAACAGTTCATAAGCTGCCGCCGCCAGTCTGGCAATACCCGATTCTTTCAACCCGTATGCCGCCATGAATTCCTCTTGGTCTTCCTTTGACATTTGGCTAATTTCCATTTCCAGGGTGCCACAAAATTCAATAAGCGGGTAGCCTGCTTCCCGGCATAGTTCCATTAATTCTTGGCGTCCGTTGTAGGCAAGAGCTTGCATTTGCTCTTCGTCCAAATTCACAGCCACCAGGATGGGGCGGGAAGAAAGAAAAGCAAAATTGCGCAGGTAAGGAAGGTCATCTTCGCTCCATTTGCCGGCATATAGAGGTTTCATGTCTTCTAAAAGTGCCTGGCAGGTTTCCAAAAGTTTTTGTTCTTCCGGCGTACGTTTATCTTTTTTACGGCTTAATAGAGTTTCCACGTGTACAAGATCTGATAAAATCATCTCTTGCATGAAGCCGGAAAAAGCAGCATCCGGTGCCAGCGGTTCAGCCGGCCAGGGGACTGAAGGATCCCGATGGGCTCGTACAACTACGGCTAAAGCATCTAAAGCTTTTAAGCGACTGGACATTTCACCGCTAATTTGCCCGCTGTTGCCCAAAGGGGGGAAGTCCGCAAATTCGATGGTAGCAAAAACTGTTTTTTGCGGTTTGAAAATTTTTGCCAAATTTTCCACGCGCTCATCGGGAACACGGGCGGCACCTTGAGGGATGCCCCCTTTTCCGGTTTCGGCGCCGGCTCCGGTTAAAAGCCGAAATAAAGTTGATTTGCCGGACAAACCCGGTCCAATGATGCCGATTTTCATCCATACCACCTCACGCTACCCATCATAGCGCAGTGCCGGGAAGCTGTCAACTAAGAAGCTTAGCATGCCAGTTTACTTTCTTGTGTTGAAATTTAATTGAAGTTAGACGCTGAAAATTGTAAAAACAATTAAGTAATAGCTTGTGTCTTTTCGGTTATGCTAAGACAAATCAAAACCGATAACAAGGTGGTGTGAAAATGGCAGTTTGTCTTCACGTAGATATGACACAGAAAAAAATACAAACTGTGGATGTACCCAGAAGGTATGAAAAAACAGCGGGCAGAGCTTTTGTGGCTAATTTCTGTGTAGAGAAAATAGATCCGTTTTGTTACCCGCTTGGGGAAAAAAATAAATTGATTATCACTCCCGGATTATTGTCGCAGACCGATTTTCCCTTTGCCGGAAGAATTACAATAGGGGCAAAAAGCCCTTTGACACAGGGTGTGGCGGCAGCCAACGGCGGTGGTAGAACTGCCGGTGAATTGGCAAAAAACGGCATTAAGGCCGTGATAATTGAAGGCTTGCCGGCTCAAGACAAATTGTATATTTTAGAAATTAACGGCCTCGCGGCCCGTTTAGTGGAGGCGGAAAACTTACGGGGAAAAGGTGTCGGCGAAACAGTAACCCTCTTAAAACAAAAGTACGGCAAAGAGGCAGCCATTACATGTATTGGGCCGGCCGGTGAAATGTTGCCGCCAACGGCAGCCATTGCCAATCTGGATGAAAACGGCCATGCCTCTTGTTTTTGTGGTCGAGGCGGGCTTGGTGCCGTCATGGGGGCAAAACGTATAAAAGCAGTGGTTGTGACAGGTTCGCAACCAAGGCCTGAGCGGCCAAACAAGCCTATGGAAAAACTCGAGCGCTTCCTGTGCGCTAAGCTCAATGCGCCTTCAGAAACATCGCTTTTAACCCGCATGAGCTACTCTTTAGGGAAAACTACGCCGCATAATGCCTCTATCCTCATAAAGCCCGGGACGGTGCAAGCCTTTAAAACCTATTGCCAGATTGCAGATTCCAGACAGCATATGCTGTTAAACAGCTTAATAAATGAATTGGGACTGGATACGTTAGAAACGGCGGCTGCCATTGGTATTTTTATGGAGGCGGAGATTATCCCCTGGGGCGATGGTGAAGCGGCTTATGCATTAGTTAAAGAGGTTAAAGAGGGCAGCTCCCTCGGTCTTTTGCTGGCTCAAGGAAGCAGAGCAGCAGCTGAGGCCTTGGGACTGGAGCAAAACCCACATTTTAAGCAAATTTATCCTGATTATATATTAAAGAACAAAAGGCCCACCCCGGAATCCTTGAACGACAATTTTTGTGCCGCGCAAGTTTTCGCTTCAGAGCACATAGGAGCTTTAAAACAACATCTAAGACCGCCGCTAGAAGCTGAAGGCGAATTTTATGCCGTGCTCAATTGTCTATTGGATAGTTTAGGCCTCAGTCTCTATACGGGTCCCGTCTTTTTACAAGAAAATGCAGCATGGGATAATTTACTTGAGGCCATTAATTACCTTTATGGCTGGAATTTGCAAAAAGAAGAGTTAATAAATTTAAGTTCTCAGGCCTTACGGGCAGAATTAAAGTTTAATACTTTAGCCGGGTATACTGGAAGGCAAAATTACTTGGGCGGGCAATACACCGAACAACGTTTTTACCGTCAAAATGGAGAAGCAATACACAATAATCTTTTTCCCCAAATTTAAAGGCGGGTTGCTCCCGCCTTTTTTATTGAAACTGTAAAGGGTGGAAACGCAGTAGGGTGCCGATTACGTCTTTGGAAAGCCGGCCTCCGTCTGCTCGCCCCGGTTGTAGTATAGGATCACCGATTCTGGCCAAGCCGTCTTCACCGTCAGTGGCGTTGGCTAAAACGTGATTATTGGATAGAATAAGCGGTTCATCTGTATATTCGTCGTAAACAACAGCACCGAATGTGCCGGCTGTTACCCGGTAATGCCCAATGCTTAAACCGGGTTGGGCGGGACGCTTTTTAAAATTGCGTTTATCACGCATTTTATCTACCGGGTAAGTTTCTGCTTGTGTTGACGCAGTTATCGGTCCTGTTTCGATCACATCGGTAAAGATACTCTCAATTGTGGGTGGAATTAGTTCATCCGAACGGAGATGCGAACGCGGGAGTTTTTTACGCACTAAAAAAGTAATGCAAGGTTCGCCCAGATTTATACCATTTCGCTCTTTATACCCGATACCGACACCGATGACATTGGGAAAGGAAAGAAATCTTTCTAAATCATTTTGATAAATAGCTTGCAGAGAGCGAAAGTTTTCTTCGTATTGGTCAAAGGAACGAAGATCTTTTTTTTCTTTTGTAAGGCGGACACGTAAAACTTTTAACACCTCAGTAATGGGATGATAAATCGTGGCTGTCTGCCCCCCGGCAAAGAGCAAGCCCACGGCATAGTTTTTTAAATTTAAAAGCAGTGAACCGCTGTCACCCGGTTCCCCCATTTTTGACGTTACAATTTGCCCGGTAAAAAGAGCTGTACGCCCACCGCTAAAGCCGACTTTTACTGCCGCTTTTATTACTCTAATTTGCCCTCGCGTTAATCCCGTAGAGCGCCCGCTTTTTTGCACATTGAGTCCGAGTTGTGGAGAGGCCACGCCCAAAACTTGACCAATACTTAAAATAGTAGCGTCAATCCAGTCTTTTTGCTGGGGGCGGGCCAAAGCCGCATCAATTTGCCTCCAAGTCATAATTTTGCCCCCCATATCTTGGTACATTTATAATACGCACAGACAAAACAAGGAGTGAAAGCATCTCGTAGCTTGCAGAAAAAAAGCTCAACCGTCCGTAACGGACGGTTGAGCTTGTGCACGGGGAAAATAGTTTAGAGGTATCTAACCACCAAATCGCCCACTTCCTGGGTGGTATAGCCCATTTTACCGGCAGCCATACTTTTCAAATGTGTGCTGCATACTTTTTGTATGGCATTTTCCACCCGCTGTGCCGCGTTGGTTTCACCTAGATTTTCCAGCATCATGGCTGCGGCACCGATGCATGCCAGCGGATTAACTACATTCTTTCCGGTGTACTTGGGTGCAGAGCCGCCGATAGGTTCAAACATGGACACACCTTCCGGGTTAATATTGCCGCCGGCGGCAATGCCCATTCCTCCTTGAATCATGGCACCCAAATCGGTGATGATATCGCCGAACATATTTTCCGTAACAATGACATCAAACCATTCCGGATTTTTTACCATCCACATCACTGTGGCATCAACATGGGCATAATCCCGGGTAATATCAGGATAATCTTTTTCGCCGATTTCATGGAAGACACGTTCCCACAGATCAAACACATAAGTCAAAACGTTGGTTTTGCCGCATAGTGTCACTTTTTTCTTTTTATTACGCCGCCGGGCATATTCAAAGGCATAACGGAGGCAGCGTTCTACACCCATACGGGTGCAGACCGATTCCTGGATGGCGATTTCATGCGGCGTGCCTTTGCGTAAAATACCGCCGGCACCGGCATACTGCCCTTCAGTATTTTCCCGTACCACCACAAAATCTATCTCTTCAGGGCCTTTATCTTTCAGCGGAGTATCTACACCGGGATAGAGTTTAACGGGGCGCAGATTAATATATAGGTCAAGTTCAAAACGCAGTCGTAAAAGTAACCCTTTTTCTAAAATTCCCGGCTTAACATCCGGATGCCCAATGGCTCCTAAGTAAATGGCATCAAATTGGGTGCGCAATTCTTCCAGGACGCTATCAGGCAAGACTTCACCGGTACGGAGGTAACGTTCGCCGCCTAAATCATAATGTACAAAGTCAAATTTTAGACCTTCAGCAGTGCCAACGGCCTCAAGGACTTTTAACCCTTCACGAATAACTTCCGGGCCTGTTCCGTCACCGGGTATGACAGCAATTTTGTACAAGGAAAAAACCTCCTTCTTCTTATGTAACGCTTTTTATTTTAAACTATCTTACCTAAAAAGGGAAGCCATTGGGGAGAGGATTTAGGTTAATTAAGGCGAATGTTGACAAAAAGACGTAAATGGAAGTGATTTTATGGCAGTGCGTTTTATTTTAGGCCGGGCCGGCAGCGGCAAAACCATGAGATGCCTCCGGGAAATTGCTTCACTCTGTCAAGGGGAGCCCCTGGGCGACCCGCTGATTTTTCTGGTTCCGGACCAAGCAACTTTTGAAATGGAAAAAGAATTGGCTGCTCTCTGCGGCGGGGGAACTTTTCGTGCACAGATCCTGTCCTTCAGGCGCCTGGCGTATCGCGTGCTGTCCCTGCGGGGAAAGCAAATGCCGATAATTACAGAAACAGGGCGCCAGCTTGTACTGAGACGTATTTTGCAAGAACTTGGACCCTCCTTGTCCGCCTTTAGCCGGGCGGCCAGGCAGCCCCGTTTCTGTGAACAATTAGCTGTACAGCTGCGGGAGTTTAAAAATTATAAAGTTGAGCCGCTAGCATTACTGGAAGCGACTACAAAGCTAGCTTGTCCCCCGGCATTGCAAATGAAATTAGAGGATTTGGCTGCCATTTATGCTGCTTACCGTGATTTTATCGCCGGCCGCTATCATGATCCGGAAGATTTGTTGACGGAGCTGGCTGCAGCCATTGTTGCCGGTTATCTACCTCCGGGAACCCGTATCTGGGTGGACGGATTTTCCGGCTTTACCCCGCAGGAGTTAAGGGTGCTGGCGGCTTTAATGAATTCCGCTGCACAAGTTAACATAGCTTTATGTTTGGATCCTACAAAACTTGTGCGTCCGCAAGAAGATGAGCTGTTTCAGCCTACTTTAGATACATACTACCGCCTGAAACAGATCATTCATGAACTGCAGCTAGAGACTTTACCGACCCTGGCGCTGCCACAGCCGGGTCAGAGGACTCGTTTTACCCAATCAGCGGCTTTATCTTATTTGGAAGCAAATTTTGCCGATCTCTTGGCCCAGCCTTATCCACATAAAGCCCAGGAGATAAAGCTGGTTACGGCAGCGGGAAGCAGGGCGGAGGTGGAGGCGGTTGCCCGTGATATTCTGCACCTGGTGCGGGAAAAAAAGTGGCGCTATCGCGATATCGGTATTGTGCTGCGCAATTTTTCCCAGTATCACGATTTAGTGGCCGCCGTTTTTATTGACTACGATATTCCTTATTTTATTGATGATCGTCCTTCTGCTTCCCATCACCCTTTGGTGGAATTTTTACGCTCGGCTTTGGAAGCGGCAGTGAGCAATCTGCAGCAGGAACCTGTTTTGCACATGTTGAAAACAGATCTTTTCCCGCTGCCGCGCCCTTTAGTGGATCAATTTGAAAACTATGTACGCTTGCATGGTATTAACGGTAAACGTTTTCTGGCTCAGGAGCCTTGGCAATATCAACGGCGCTTCACTCTGGGGGAAGATGAAGAAGCGGAAAAAGTTCTTTTTCATGAGATTAATCACGTGAAAAATACTTTCCGGGCAAAGTTTGCGCCCTTTTATGAGAAAATGACAGAGCACAAACTGCAAGCGGCAGCGGATTACTGTTATGCCATCTGGCAATTGCTAGAAGGAATTAATGCTGTTCAGACTCTGCAAGCGTGGGCCGAAGAAGCGGAAAATCTGGGACTGGTGGAGGAGGCTTTGGCACACCGGCAGGTGTGGAATGGAGTTGTAGAGTTGCTGGAACAAACGGAAGCCATTTTGGGGCAAGAACAGCTGCCTTTACAGGCGTTTTGTACGGTGTTCTTTGCAGGCTTGGAAAGTCTCAAGCTGGGGCTGATTCCCGCTTCGTTGGATTGTGTTACGGTGGGCAATGTGGAGCGTTCCCGCCAACCGCGTTTACGGGCAGTTTACGTTTTAGGCCTCAATGAAGGTGAATTTCCCGCCCGCCTCCAGGAGGAAGGATTACTGGCAGATACTGAACGCCTGTCATTATCTGAGGCGGGCATGGAATTGGCCGTCACTAGACGACAGCGTCTCTTTCAAGAACAGTACTTGTCTTACATTGCACTGACGCGCAGTTCGGAATATTTATGGCTCAGCTGTCCTCTGGCTGACGATGAGGGGAAAGCCAAGTTGCCCTCAGTACTTTTTAACCGCGTGCGCGAGCTTTTCCCTGCCAATGAGGTGCAGTTTTTCGGCCATACCCCTGACCCCGAGCAGGATTATCATGCCGTTGTTGCTCCGCACCGGGTCGCAGCACAACTGTTGCATTTGGCCGGCAGGGTTTTGAACGGTGAAGAACTTTCGCCTTTTTGGGCAGCTGTCTACCAGCAGTCTTTAAAACATACTGATGTCTTGGCGGTTATGCAGTCTTTATGGCCTGCTCTTACTTATCACAATGAGATTGCTCCCCTTACGGAGGCAAATGTGAAAGCATTATTTGGCCCCTCATTATATAGTAGTGTTACGCGCCTGGAAAAATATGCCCAATGTCCTTTTGCGCATTTTGCCCAATACGGTCTGCGTCTGCAGCCAAGGGCGGAATGGGGCATAGAAGCACCGGAAATGGGGGTTTTTTTCCACGAAGCTCTTTGCCGCTTTGTGCGGCAGTTGTTGGCGGAAAATCTTCGCTGGTCTAATTTATCCCAAGAAGCAGCACAAGCGAGAATGCAAAAAATTGTGGCAAAACTTTTAACGGAGCTGGATCAGGAAATATTCTTATCTCATGCACGGTTTGGTTATTTGGCACAACGCCTGCAGGAAATTTTAACCCAAACGGTGGCTTCTTTAACATTGCATGCCCAAAACAGCCGCTTTGAGCCGGTGGCTGCTGAACTTTCCTTTGGTAGAGGCAAGCTTCCTGCCTGGGAATTAATGGTAAATGGTCAAGAGATTTATTTAACCGGCCAGATCGACCGCATTGATGCCGCCGTGTGCGGGGAAAAAACTTACCTGCGCATTATTGATTATAAAAGCAGCCCTACCAAATTGGATTTATCTGATTTCTGGCATGGCTTATCCTTGCAATTATTTGCTTACTTGGCAGCATTGACTAAATATAAAGAACTAATAGGTTTACCACAGGCGGAACCTGTAGGAGCATTTTATTACGCCATTTACCGTCCCTTTGAACGCCTTGATAACCCGCTGCCGGCGGCCGGTGATACACCTGTGAAATTGGAGGGTTATTTTTTGGCGGATCCGGAGATTTTCACTTTCATGGGAGGAGAAAAATTTGTTTCTGCGTCCCTAAAAAAAGACGGTAGTTTTACCAAGTACTCCCGTGTCTTAAATGGTAAACAGCTTGAGGCTATGCTTAAGTATGTGGAAGAGAAAATCAGACAACTTGCACAGCAAATACAAAGCGGTAATATTGCCGCTAGTCCATATAAAAAGCAAGACGGCAGCACCGCTTGTACCTATTGTCCGTACAAACCGCTGTGTTGTTTTGAGCCCGCCTTGCCCGGTAACAGTTACAGGCTGCTGCGGAAATTTACGGTGGAAGAAGTGCTGGCTGCCGTGGAGAAAAAGGGAGGGGAGGAAAATGAATAATAAATGGACGGAGGAACAATTGGCCGCCATAGAGACCGGCGGCTGCAACCTGCTTGTTTCCGCTGCTGCCGGTGCGGGAAAAACGGCGGTGCTGGTGGAACGCATTCTCAGATTAATTTGCGATCCTCATAACCCCCTTGATATAGATAGACTGCTGGTAGTGACCTTTACGGAAGCGGCAGCTGCTGAAATGCGGGAGCGGATTAGGGCGGCTTTGGAAAAAGAAATCGTTGCAGCCCGGCGTTTTACATTGATGAAGCAACTTTCCCTTTTAAACGGTGCCTCTATTTCCACGCTCCATGCTTTTTGTTTGGAAGTAATCCGCCGGTATTTCTATTTATTGGATTTGGATCCTATCTTCCGTGTTGCCGCTGAGCAGGAGGCCGGACTATTGCGACAAGAAGCGGTGGAGAAAGTCCTGGAGGAAGCTTTTTCCCGCGGTGAAACCGATTTTCTTGATTTTGTGCAGTCTTATGGTGGCAAAACCAGCGATGAAGCTTTACCTGCTTTAATTCTGCAGCTTTATGATTTTGCCTGGAGCAACCCCTGGCCGGAAGCATGGCTGCAAAAAGCTTATTTACTATATCAAAATTGTCATGAAACCGGCGCAGAAGTTTGGCTGTCTCCCCTAAAAGAAAAATTAAACTTAATGTTAGCAGAGGCAAGCACCTGCTTGGAACATGCTTTAGTTTTGTGCAGGCAACCCAGGGCGCCCATAGTTTATGAGGATGTTTTACAGCAGGAATGGGAGCAGGTGCAAAATTTAAAAGCTTTGTTGGCAGAATCGTGGGAGCTGCTGCGGGAAGCATGGTTAGGTATCCATTTTCAGCGCTTACCGCAGGCAAAGGATGTGGACCGGGATTTGAAAGACCGGGTCCAAAAGCTGCGTGAGAAAGCAAAAAAAATTCTGCTGGAAGCAAAGCAAATCTATTTTTTCCGTTCTTTAACTGAATTTGTAGAAGAAATTAAACAATTGGCACCAACAGTGAAAGTAGCCATCCGGCTGGTGCGGCAGTTTGCCGCCCAATATAAAGAAGCAAAGAAAAAAGCAGGCGTTTTAGACTTTAATGATTTGGAACATTATTGTCTGGAAATCTTGCTAGGAAAAAACTCTGCCTCCGGCCAGCCGGAACCGTCGCCAGCCGCTCTGGAATTGCAGGCACGTTTTGCCCAGGTTTTAGTGGATGAATACCAGGATATTAACCCGGTACAGGATGCTATTTTACAGTTGGTTTCGCGCCAGGGAGAAAACAAGGGCAACTTATTTATGGTAGGGGATGTAAAGCAAAGTATTTACCGCTTCCGTATGGGAGATCCCGGATTATTTTTGGAAAAATATAAAACTTATACTGATGCCAAGAAAAACCCGCCGGGGAAGGTTATCCGGCTCAGCCGCAACTTCCGCTGCCGGCAAAATATTGTTGCCGCGGTGAATTATCTTTTTGCGCAATTAATGACGGCTGAAGCCATGGAAATTGAATATGATCAGGATGCCGCCCTTGTGTTTGGAGCGCAGTACCCGCCAAGCGAAACTGTGTCCACCATGGAAACAGAACCGGTGGAAATAATTCTGGTGGAGAAAAAACCGGATGCAGAGTCCGAACAGGAAGATTTAACGGTGGTGGAGCGGGAAGCCATCATTGTGGCCCAAAAAATACAGGAGCTTAAGCAAAAAAAGCTTCATGTTTTTGATCCGCAGGTCGGCTACAGACCGCTTGCCTATCGCGACATTGTAATCTTAATGCGTTCCACCGCAAACCGCGCCGACAAAGTGGCGGAGATCTTGGCACGTTATCAGATTCCGGCTTATGCCGACCTTGAAAGCGGTTATTTTGCCGCCACAGAAGTGGCCGTAATGTTATCTTTATTGCAAATAATCGATAATCCGCAACAGGATATTGCTTTGGCCGCTGTCTTAAGATCGCCCTTTGTGGGCTGTACGGTGGAAGAACTGGCAACGATTCGCCGCCTGGGAGGAAAAGACTGTAACTTTTGGCAGGCGGTGCAGAAGGCGGCACAAGCCCAGGTGCCGGAACTAGCGCAAAAACTGCAAAGCTTTTTGCAAAAGCTAGAACGCTGGCGGACCATGGCGCGCAGGGAAAAGCTGGCAAGTTTTATTGCTACCATCTACCGTGAAAGCGGTTATGCTGATTTTGTGGCAGGCATGAAGGACGGTGTGAGAAGACTTGCCAACATTCGTGCATTATTTTTACGGGCGCGCCAGTTTGATCGTTTTTCCCGGCAGGGCTTGAGGCGTTTTCTCCAGTTTATTGAGCAACTGCAAAAGCAGGGAGAAGATTTAGGAGCCGCCCGTGTGCTTGGCGAAAATGAGGATGTTGTCAGAATCATGAGCATTCATAAAGCTAAAGGTTTGGAGTTTCCCGTTGTCTTCCTTTGTAACACGGGGAAGGAGTTTAATTTGCAGGATCAACGGGAAGCTTTTCTGCTCCACCGCCGTTTGGGATTGGCACCCATCATTGTTGATGTGGAGGAAAAAGTCCGCTATCCCTCCTTGCCTTATTTAGCCTTGCGTCTCTTGGGAGAAGCGGAGACAAAAGCGGAAGAGTTGCGCCTTTTATATGTGGCGCTGACCCGGGCCCGGGAAAAATTATATATTATAGGCTCGCTTACCGGCGTGGAAGCTAAAATTGGTAACAGTAAGGATAGTGCCGGTCTAAACGGGGAAAAATTGCCTGCCTATCTTTTGCGCAATGCCAAAAGTTTTTTGGATTGGTTGTTGCTTGCGCTTAGCCGTCATCCTGAATTGGTACCTCAAAAAACAAATTTCAAAACTGCTGCCGAAGCGCGCTTTAGTTTAACTTTAATTCCGCAAATTGATGAAGTTGCAGTTACCACTTCAGCCAAGCAGGCAGAGGAAGAAATTAAATCAGCCTTACTGGCGCTGAAACCGTTACCGCTGGATACTGATGAAACCATAGAAAAAATGGTGGCAGAGCGTTTAAATTTTATGTATCCATATAGAAAAGCCAAGTTACCGGCCAAATTGTCTGTTACAGAGCTTAAACGGCGTTTTGCCCGCCAAGAACTGAGCGAGGGAGAGGCACAGGCACTGGTGGCCTCACAATGGAAACGGCCGGAGTTTTTGCAAAAAAGAAAAGGTCCCACTGCAGTGGAGCGGGGACAATTGTATCATACAGTATTACAGCATCTGGATTTACAGCAACCGGTGGATACAGAAGGTGTTTTACGGCAGATGGAATCTATGGTGCAAAGGGGTATTATTGCCGCTGAAAGTTTGCCCTATTTAAAACCTGAACATGTAGCTGCTTTTTTTACCACGGAAGCGGGCAAGCAGGTGCTAAAATATAAAGACCAAGTTTTACGGGAATGGCCTTTTACACTGGCTCTACCGGTATCTGAATTGGCAAAAGGAAAGCTTGAGGCCGCAGATCCCGGTGAGGATACAGTGATTATTCAAGGTATCATAGACCTTTTAATTCCCACACCTTCCGGTTATATCCTCATAGATTATAAAACGGACCGGGATGTTGACTCATTACTGCAAAGATATCGGCTGCAGTTATTTTATTATGTGCGTGCCGTCGAGCAGATTTTAAAACAGCCTGTAGCCGCCGTATACCTTTATGCCATCTCAGCCAAGCAAGTTCTCAAGGTTGAAGAACTAGAGTAAAATAATGATCTTTTTTGCGAAGAAGGTGCGCGATAAAAGCGGATTAATCATCTTGACAGCATTTGCATTTCTTTTTATAATTTCCTTAAAACCAAATAAAGGTTTATGGTGCCGCTTTTTGCGGAGAATAGGGAATCGGGTGCAAGTCCCGGGCGGACCCGCCACTGTAACCGGGGAGAAACTGCCACACAGGCCACTGTCTTCATGACGGGAAGGCGGCAGGGACATTGATCCGGGAGCCAGGAGACCTGCCATAAACCGTTTTTAGGTTGGGATGATGGTAAAGTCCTCAAGCCAAACTGTGCTTGAGGACTTTTAATTTTATTAAGGGTAAGGAGGAATACAGATGCAAAAACTGCAAAACACACTGGAAAAAATTACACCGCCGGACCGGGAGGTGGAAAAGGAAGCCCAAAATTATCTTGACAGTTTAACCAAACCCATAGGGAGCCTTGGGGTGCTGGAGGAGATTGCCAGAAAAATTGCCGGCATCACAGGGGAAGTTAAACCTAAATGCCCCAAGAAAGCCAGCATTTTAATGGCCGGTGACCATGGTGTGGTGGCGGAAGGCGTTTCCGCTTACCCGCAGGAGGTAACACCGCAAATGGTACTTAATTTTCTTGCCGGCGGGGCGGCCATGAATGTGCTTTCACGGCATGCCGGTGCCGAATTAATCGTCGTAGATATTGGCGTGGCTGCCGACTTGCCCGATAACCCTATCTTATTAAAACGGAAAATAGCCTATGGTACCGCTAATTTTACGCAAGGCCCGGCTATGACCCGTGAGCAGGCAGTGGCAGCTTTAGAAGTAGGCATAGAGGTGGCAGAAGAGTGTATAAAAAAAGGAGTTTCACTTTTAGGAACCGGGGAAATGGGTATTGGCAACACCACGCCCAGTACTGCCATCACCGCTTTTTATAGACAGTGTGATGTGAAAGACGTCTGTGGTAAAGGCACTGGCTTAAAGGATGATTTACTTGGCCAAAAAATTAAAGCCGTGGAAAAAGCCATTGCCGTTAACCAGCCTCAACGTAACGATGCCATAGATGTGCTGGCCAAACTGGGTGGGCTGGAAATTGCCGGGATGGCCGGCGTGATGCTGGCTGCGGCGGCAAACCGCATACCTGTTCTCATTGATGGTTTTATTTCTAGCGCCGCCGCTTTAATTGCCTCCCATTTGCATCCCCATGCGGTGGACTATATGCTGGCTTCTCACCTTTCAGAAGAACCGGGGCATGCCATAGCATTGGAGATGTTAGGGATTAAACCATTCTTACGGATGAACATGCGTTTGGGTGAAGGCACCGGGGCGGCATTAGCCATGCCCATTGTGGATGCAGCTTTAAAAATTATGCATGAAATGTCAACTTTTGCCGATGCCGGCGTTTCTACGGCTTTAGTATAATGAAAGATTTTTTAAGCATGATAGAAATAATATTATTTCTGTCATGCTTTTTTATTTTGATTTTCCTGCTGCTGTTAGCAAGGCAAAATAAAGGAAAAAGTGTGCAAATTTGCCCAAAGTCTTACAAAAATATTAGATTTGCAGTATGATGCAGGAGAAGGAAGGCTGAAGCTAAAATCATGGAACTAAAAGGGAGAGCAAGATGAAGGCGTGGGAAATTTTTCTTTTGGGCCTGAACTTTTTCACATTTTTCCTTATGTTTTATGATAAGCGTGCTGCGCAAAAAAGCAGAGCGCGCATTCCGGAAAAAGTACTTTTGGGATTAGCTGTTTTGGGAGGAAGCGCCGGTACTTGGTTGGGCATGAAAATTTGGCGGCATAAGACTAAACATACCGTTTTTTGTTTTGGTGTACCTTTAATTATCTTTTTACAAGTGGCGCTGCTTATTTATTGGCGACTGAAAATAAACGGTTTTTAATCCAGAGTAAAGGAGGCGGTGCTTTGCTGCCGTTAAGGGATACAGTCCGTACACGCATTTTTCCCCTTGTTAATATCCTAATTATTGGCTTGAATGTTTATATTTTTTTCCGTCAATTGGCTTTGGATTATTACCAGCTTAATGCGGCTGTTTTTACCTATGGCTTAATTCCGGCAAGACTAATGGCAGATTTACATGCGGGAAGGTTCGTCTCTGCTTTGATACCGCTTATTACCTACCAATTTATGCACAGCAGTTGGATGCATATTGGCAGTAATATGCTCTACCTTTGGATTTTTGGAGACAATATTGAAGATCGTTTAGGTCACATAAAATATCTACTCTTTTATCTTCTCATGGGAGTCATAGCCGGCCTGGTACAGGTTTTCTTTGATCCCACCAGCAATATACCTATAATTGGTGCCAGCGGCGCTGTGGCCGGAATCCTGGGAGCATATTTAATTAGCTGCCCGCGCGCACGTGTAGTTGCCCTGGTCCCTCTTTTCTTTTTATTTACAATTGCCGAAGTTCCCGCCGTTATTTTTTTAGGTTTTTGGTTTGTGCTGCAAGTTTTCTCCGGGCTTACCAGTATTGGTGTTGATGTAACGGTAGCCTGGTGGGCCCATATTGGAGGTTTTCTTGCCGGACTGGGACTGATCAAGTTTTTCGGCAAGCGCGTAAGGTGCCGTTGAGGCAAAAGAAAAAGCAGCATGGGAAAGTAGAAGCCCACGCTGCTTTTGTTTTTGGCGCGGAAAATGTATTTTCAAGGCAAAATAATACTGGAGCTTTTAAATGGCAATAAAGAAAGAGACAATCATCAAAAGCCCAATGATTAATTTTAAGATTGTTCCGCCCACAAGACCAATGAGGGTGCCAAAACCTGCCTGAATGGCCTTTTCAAGACTTTTCCGCCCGAAAATCATTTCTGCGATGACTGCCCCGCAAAAGGGGCCGATAATAAACCCGAAGGGTCCGAAAAAGATGATGCCAACCACGGCGCCAATGATCACGCCCCAGGAAGCATAGCGGCTGCCGCCGTACCGTTTAGTGCCTACCACTGCCGCCAAATAATCAATAAAAAAAGTTAAAACTAAAGCCATACCTTGCAAAAGAAAAAAATTGGCCGTAAGTGTTTTAAATCCTGTCAATAAGCCGTAGAGGATCATGCCGGCGTAAATGAGGATGGTACCCGGCAGTACCGGCAGTACAACACCGGCTAAACCCAGCAAAAACAGCAAAATAGCCAAAGCCAGCGCAAACCCTGTCATCAAATTCCCCCCGTAAAAAATCTTATTTTATTTTATTCTGGCAATTTGTGTCGGTTCCTGCATGTAAGGTATAATCTGCCCGCAGCAATTGCAAAATAAACATGAGATTTGAAAAGGATGGTGATCACGGCGCAGGCCGGAAAACGATGAAACAACATGCGGAATTGCCACGAGTTGCTTATTTTTGCATGGAATACGGCTTAAATTCTCAACTGCCAATTTATGCTGGAGGGTTGGGAGTTTTAGCCGGTGATTTTTTAAAGGCAGCTAAAGATTTAAATTTACCAGTGATAGGTATTGGGATCCTTTGGAAGCAGGATTACACGGAACAATTTATCGGTGAGGACGGCTGGCCGTACGACAAGTTCCCAAATTATGATTTTGCTTTTATTAAAGACACGGGCATAACGGTGACAGTACAAATTGAAGGCAAGGATGTGCATTGCAGGGTTCGCTTAGTTGATGAGCATGGTAATGCCCCCCTATATCTTTTAGATGCCAGTCAGTCGCCGGAATTTAGCTGGGTGACAAACAAACTTTACAGCGGCAGCAGCTATGAGCGCATTGCCCAGGAAATAGTTTTAGGCATCGGAGGAGTGCGCTTGTTGCGCGCTCTCGGTATTGAAGTTGATATCTATCATTTTAATGAAGGACATGCGGTACTGGCAGGAATTGAGTTAATCAGGGAAAAAATGGCGACAGGTATGTCCTTTGAAGCCGCCTGGCAAGCAACACGTCGCCAAGTAGTTTTTACCACCCATACTCCCGTAGAAGCCGGCAACGAAAAACATGACCACGGCGAATTGCAAAAGCTGGGTGCATATAACGGTTTGCACTATGAGCAAATGGTGCGTCTAGGGGGCGATCCCTTTAATATGACGGAAGCAGCTTTGCGTTTAAGCACCGTTGCCAACGCCGTTTCCAATTTGCACGGCCATACAGCCAGGACGATGTGGAGACATGTGGCCGATACCAGCCCCATTATCTCCATAACCAACGGTGTACATGTGCCCACCTGGCAAGCTCCCGAGATTCATCGAGCTTTCAAAACAGGAGGAGATCTATGGAAACCTCACATGAAACTGAAACAGGAGCTTGTGGAGTTTGCCGGACAACATACAGATGCGCGTTTAAATCCCGAGCGTCTGATTGTGGGCTTTGCCAGAAGAGCAGCCGGCTATAAGCGTTCCGACCTGATTTTCCGTAACGCGGAAGTAATTGATCCACTCCTTCAAGAAGGAAAAATACAGCTTGTTTTTTCGGGAAAAGCACATCCTGATGATGAAGAAGGTAAGCGTATTATCCGTGATTTGGTAAGGATGGATAAAAAATATCAGGATTCTGTCGTTTTTCTGGAAAACTATAATATGGAAATTGCGCGCCTTTTGGTGCGGGGCTGCGATGTCTGGCTTAATAACCCCATGCGGCCTTTGGAGGCCTCAGGTACATCAGGCATGAAGGCTGCCATGAATGGCGTTTTAAATTTAAGTGTGGTGGACGGTTGGGTAGGAGAAGGGCCGCAGCACGGTATTTCCGGGTGGCTCCTTGATGCTCACCACACTGAAACTGATCCAGAACAACAAAATTTAAAGGATCTGGAAGCACTGTACAAAGTTCTTATTCATGAGGTTATTCCCACTTATTATGATAGGCGAGATCATTGGTTGGATATGATGCGGGCCAGCATTGACATGTCGCACTTTAAATTTTCTGCCACAAGGATGGTGCGCGAGTATTATGAATTAATGTACCGCAGAGCCATGGACAGTCAGGATGAGATTACCGCACCCTGGATGGTGCCCTACCGCTCCCAAGGTGAACAATACCCGTATACAAATTAGAAAACCTGCTACCAAAAGTTCCGGAAAAATCCGGGACTTTTTCCTTGGTATTTTGTTATGCTCCGTAAGAAACGGCATAAATAAGTAAAAGCGGCTCATACTAAGAAAATATACAAAGTAATTGGGTGAGGAAATGAGCGAGGATACTTATCTTTCCGAGGAATTACAACCTTCCGAAGCGGAAATTGTCTTTAGAACAACAACCAGTAAAAAATTTTTTAGCGGTGTGCGCGGGAGGGCCTCAAGAACGGGAAGAAAGGGCCCCATAAGGACACCGGTTGATTTTTTAACCGGTAAAGCGAAAAAAGAATATATGCAAAATAGCGAGGTGATAGTTTACAATATGTACGAAAATAGAGTGTTACCCTATGAAGAATTTAAGGAACTTCCCATTGAAAAACAGGTTGTTTTAATGACTAAATGGCGGGAAGAGATTGCCACCAATGACATTATCCGCGAGATGAAAATCTCCCGGAAAAAATTTTATAGTGAAGTTTTGAAATCCCTAGGCATTGAAACTAAACCCAGGGGGAGGCGGGCGAAAAAAACGGAAACCAACGAAACAACACAAACCGGGCAATTGGTGCCACAAGCTAATCAACAAGTAACCTTGGGTGAGACAAAGATAGAACCGGCTTTTACTATATTTTTTTCCGGTGAATTTGAGGGACAGGTGGCGGCTATTCGTTTGGCACGGCTGGCACGCATTTTAGATACTGACAGCAAATATGAAATTAGGTTTGAAATCAAAGAAATAAACGGATCATAAGCATCCTGGTCTTTGCGGAGGTTTGCATGGAGAAAGAAGCCCTAATTAAAAAACTCCAATGGTTTTATTTTTTGGAATTAAACCAGGTAAACCTTTACCTGGCGCAAAGCCGGCAAGTAGATGATTTTTATCTCAAGCAGACACTATTACGTATTGCTGAGGTGGAACAGGGTCATGTGGAAAATATTAAAGCCAAGCTCGCCTATTTAGGCGCTTCACCGGCTTTTGTGGGGGAGAAAGTAGCTCCTTTGACAGGTATGATGGGAGGTTTGGTAACGGGAATGGCCGGCACCATTGCCATTCTAAAAGCAAATATTGATCTGGAAGAAAAAGCTATGAAAGATTATAAAGATTTTATTTTACGTGTAGGCAAGGATGACGAATTATTTGAAATGTTGTGGGACCATTTAATTGATGAGGATTTACATACTGCCTGGTTTACCAATAAAGTAAAGGAATTGGAGAAAATCATGGAAATAAAGGAATAAAACAGGAGAAAACGATTGTTAGGCAAACTGGTTAAAGTTGCTTTTTTTACTCATTTTTCGTAAAATAACTCATAGGGAAGGAGAGTAATTTTAAGTTAAGAAAAAATTAATAAATTTTTCTGAGAAAACATTTTTGTAGCAGGAAAAATGAAAAGTCGGGCAGAATATATATTTATGTGAAAACGATAACAATCCGCTGGTAATTTATAGGTAATTGTAAATTATTCCAGCTACTTTTTATAATTCCATATGTTATTTCTTTCACTTATCATCGTTGATGCTAACTTTATTTACTCTTCACGAAGGAGGCGGTGAGATCCTTGAAAATAGCGCAATTGGAAGCATTTTATAATGTAGTTGAATACGGTAGCATTTCTAAGGCCGCCCGCAAGGGACACCTTACACAACCTGCCGTAAGTATGCAGGTGCGTGATTTAGAATCACACTTTAAAGTACAATTGTTGGAACGAAGCAATAAAGGCGTAAAACCCACTCCTGCAGGAATGGTGCTTTATGAATATTGCCGTCAAATAATGATGTTAAAGCAAGATTTAAACAATAAACTAAAGGAATTACAATCTAATTCAGGTTAGTTTAACAGATAGAGAAAATGATCCAGAACATTCCTTACTTACTGAGCCTGTAAAAGGCTTTTTTTATTTTCATGTTTATTATTACGTCTAAACTTTAAAAGCATTGCCTCTGCCAAATGCAAGTAAAAACTAAGCAGTAATCGGTCAATAATGGCTTTGGGATTGCTAAAGGAAAAAAGGATGAAAAGGAAGAGTGTAGAATAAAATACTTTAGCGATATACTTGGTGTAATATTCGCAAAATTCATTTATTTGCCTGGAAAAAATTTTGCACTGCGCCTAAAAAATACGCAAGTGGGAGGGCAAGAAAAATGTTGGCAGGTTATACAGGAAAATTGTTATTTGTTGATTTGACGGAAAAGTCTGTCTCCATTAGAGATTTAGATGAAGATTTGGCACGTAATTTTATTGGTGGTTATGGTATAGGTGCGAAAATTTTATATGAGATGATGCCGGCAGGTGCCGATCCTCTGGGCCCGGAGAACATTTTAGGGTTTGTCACCGGCCCTTGCACAGGGACGAAGGCTTTCTTTGGTGCTCGCTATACTTTAGTGCATAAATCACCGGTTACAGGCGGCTGGAATGATGCCAATTCCGGCGGTTATTTCGGGCCTGAATTAAAGAAAGCCGGCTTTGATGCAGTTTTTATTTCCGGTAAAGCAGAAAAACCTGTTTATTTACTTATTGTGGACGGTAAAGTGGAAATTAAGGATGCGACCCATTTGTGGGGAAAAGATACGAAAGAAACCTGGGAACTTTTAAAGAGAGAATTGAACTTACCTAAACTCCGCGTAGTTGCCATCGGTCCGGCCGGAGAAAAACTTTCACTGATTTCTTGCCCCATAAATGACGGCCATCGGGCTCCCGGACGAGGTGGCGGCGGGGCGGTTATGGGGTCAAAAAACTTAAAAGCCATTGCTGTTTACGGAACAGGAAAAATAACCATGGCTGATCCGCAAAAAGTCACGGAAATCAACAAGCTCATTGCCGCCAATATCAAGAAAAACCCCGGTGCTCAAGCTTTCAGTACCCTAGGAACCGGTTCCGGTACAGCTGTCTCTGCGCTCAATGGTGATTCCCCGGTTAAAAACTGGGCAGGAGTCGGCATTATTGATTACGGTGAAGAGGCGGCGGAAAAATTAAGTGCTGCAAACTTGGATGTGCATAAAGTAAAAAAATATGCTTGCTATAACTGTCCCCTTGGCTGTGGAGCAGAATACCAAGTTAAAAGCGGCCGCTGGCCCCTGGAAGCAACGGAACGGCCTGAATATGAAACCGCCTGTTCTTTTGGCGCATTACTTTTAAATTCTGAAGCGGACGCCGTCCTCATGTGTAATGAAATCTGTAACCGGTATGGGCTTGATACCATTTCTACTGGAGCAACTGTGGCCTGGGCCATGGAATGTTACAATAACGGAATTCTTACCCGGGAGGAACTGGATGGAATTGACTTAACCTGGGGAAATGGAGCCGCCATTGTGGTTTTGACGCAAAAAATTGCCACACAGGAAGGCTGTGGCGCCGTGTTGGCTCATGGTTCCGCTTATGCTGCAAAAACCTGGGGTAAAGGTGAGGAATTTTTACAAACAGCCAGCGGCATTGAGCTGCCTATGCATGATCCTCGTTTAGGACCGGGTTTAGCCCGCACCTATAAGTATGATCCTACGCCCGGCCGCCATGTAAAAGGCGGGATTGGACTGGCTCAAGCTTTTGGTGCTTTCCCGGATAAATATAATTTCAGTAATACCGGTCCCATGGATGTTGCCGCGACTGCTTCGCAGGAAGTGGAAAACTGTGCCGGCTTTTGTACCTTCATGATGAACGGCGGCGTGATGGATGCTAAAGAGCAATATCTTGCTGCCGTGACAGGCATGCCCTTTACCCAAGAGGATACTTTAAAAACAGGTAAACGCATCTTAAATATGCGACATGCCTTTAACTTGCGTGAAGGCTTTAAACCGTCTGATTTTACCATCTCGCCCCGTGCCCTCGGCAAGCCGCCGTTAACGGCAGGTCCCTTAAAGGGTGTGGAAATTGATGTGGAACAACTTGCCAAAAACTTTTTTACACATATGGAATGGGATTGGGAAACAGGGAAACCTTCACTGGAATCTCTACAGGCCTTAGGCGGGTTAGAGGAGGTCATTCGTGATCTTTATGGCAAGTAGAGAGAATTATTTCCTGCTTGTGGGGTGAGAAATTGCTGGTTAAGGTTAAGCCGTTAGGTGTAGCTAAAGCTTACCTGCAAAGAGAGCTGGAAAACGTGGAGTTGCCGGAAGGAGCCACTATTGAAAATTTACTGGAGGCAATTACGATTAAAAAAGATAATGTTGATTTAAGCCTGTTAGATGTGGCTACTTTCTTGGTTAATAGAGAGCCGGCGCCGCGAAAAACAATTTTAAAGGACGGTGATGAAGTCATTATTATGTTACGCCTTGTGGGCGGCTAAAGGCTCTAAATAGTTGCCAGAGCAGGTGTATTTGCAGGCAAAAATTTAGCTAATGGAGGTGAAACTAAGCTTTAGGCTTAGGCGAAAATGCAAATTGCACCAGGTCTTAAAATCTTGGAAATATCTGCACCCGGTGAGGGAATGGTTGTCCACCCGGTTCTTATATGGGATGATAAAGATGTGATCTTAATTGATGCGGGTATGCCCAATATGGCGCCAGCAATTAAAGAGGCCATAGCAAAAAGCGGGGTCCCCTTTGAAAGGTTAAATAAAGTAATAATTACGCACCACGATTTTGATCATCTCGGCGGCCTGACAGGCATTTTGACTTTAGCTCAGCAAAAAATTTCCGTGCTGGCGCATGAAGATGAGAAGCCTTTTATTGAAGGAAAGAAACACCTGTGGGAAAAAATAGAAAAGACAACTGCTTCGCTACCGCCTGCACAAAAAGAAGAAAACAAAATTGCCTACCGCAATCGGGAAACCGTGGAGGTAAATATGACACTTTCTGACGGTCAACAATTGCCATTTTGCGGAGGCATTACGGTTATTCATACGCCGGGGCATACCCCGGGTCATATTTGCTTATATTTGCCGGCAACAAAAACCCTCATCGCTGGAGATGCTCTTAACAGCGATCAGGGCAAATTAATGGGCCCCATTCCTATGTTCACTGTAGATCAGGAACAAGCCGTCGCTTCGTTAAAAAAATTACTCTCCTATGAGATTGACAGAATCATCTGCTACCACGGTGGTCTTGTGCAGGGAGATATGCGGGCACAATTAGAAAAAATAATTTTTTAAAACTTTTGCCGCCAACCGTCCAAAGACCGGCAATGGCGGCAAAATTCTTATTTTAATTTTTCCGGTTTGATGGCTTTGCGAAAACGCATTTTGGCCTGAAAAACTTGAGGCTGCGGTTTGCGCTCTTGTTTTTCCCCAAAATTTGCCGTCAAAAGTTGCGCAAAAAAAGCAAGAGCTAAGCCGAATAAGAAGTGGGCGGCAAATGTTACCAGCAGGCCGGAAGGTGTCGGCGGGATTTTTTCGTGTACTAAAAGACCTTGAACGATAACGAAAAAATTAATCCACATCAGCATGCCAAAACCGATACCTTTAAGATATAGGCTTTCTTTTCCCGTTAGGTAAATAAGATAGATAAAAACTGAACCTAAAATAGAGGTTACAATAATATCAGCCAAAGCGCCCACCAATAAACCCAACGGGGTAAAAATGTCTGCACGTGAGAGAGCAGTTCCTGCCACTATTTGCCAAAAAACAACATCAGTGAAGTTTAACTTAAAACAAAGGTAGTTAAAAGCCAACTTTACGGCATCGGCCAGCAAGCCTATGGCAAGTCCGATGGTGACCCGGTCTTTAAGCATGAATATTCACACCTTTCGTGCAGGCTAAATTTATTTTGCCCAAGAGCTGACAAATTATGAAAAAGGCGAAGAAAACTAAATGAGGATTAAAAAATGTCAGGAAAAGAGATAAGTCGATGTATCTTGTTCACCATTATACTTTTATTAAACTTGGAAATTGCTTTTGCCCAAACAAAAACTTTGCCAAAATTAACTTCAGATGCGGCTGTTTTGATGGATGCAAGTACCGGGCAAATTTTGTTTGCAAAAAATATGCAGAAAAAGAAATATCCGGCTTCCATCACAAAAATTATGACCGCCCTATTGGCGCTGGAAAACGGGCATTTAGACGATACTTTGGAATTAAGCCATGAGGCGGTGTTTTCCTTGGAGCGGAACTCATCCCATATTGCTCTGGACGAGGGAGAGAGAATTACATTGCGGCAGGCTTTGTATGCCTTGGCGGTGGCTTCCGCCAATGATGCAGCCAATGGCATTGCTGAATATCTTGCCGGAGATAGTGGAGAATTTGCCCGGCAGCTGACTCAACGGGCCAGGGAGTTGGGTGCCCTTAAGACAAACTTTACTAATGCCCATGGCCTGCCTGATGAAGACCACTATACAACCGCTTACGATATGGCAAAGATTATGCAGTATGCCGTAAAAAATCCGCTTTTTTGTCAAATTTTCACCACCACCCGGTTTGAAATACCGCCAACCAATAAGCAAAAGGAAACAAGATACCTCAATAATGCAAATCCTTTGCTTAAAGGAAAATATGCCTATGACGGGATTATTGCTACGAAAAAAGGGTGGACTGCAGATTCCAATCATACCATTGTTGCTGCTGCGAAAAAGGGAGAACGGCTGCTAATTGCGGTAGTTTTAGACAATCCCAAAGTTAAAGATCTGTGTGCAGACGTTACCGCTTTACTTGACTATGGTTTTAATCACTTTCGGGAAGTATCTTTTTCATTGACAAAAGAAATGATTGCGGAAGTCTGGCCGCAGAATTTGGCTAAGGGGGAGTTTGTGCTGCCTCCAGTGAAGAAAGTAACCCGACTATTACACCATGATTTAAACGTTGCCGATATAAGAAAAAACCTTTTCGTAAAAGAAAAGGAAAACGAAGCAAAGGCGGTTTTAAAACTTACACTTAACCTGCGGCGCGGCAGTCACTTAATGTATGAGAATCTTGGTGCCGAAATGTTAACACTGGATTTACAGCCGGAAGACCTGGAGGAGGCTGCGCGCCCGTTTAATTTTAAATCAATAAGTAAGATACTTGGCCGTCTCTTTCTGGGTGTTGTGTTGATTGTTTTTTTACTCCGCTTGCGGCTTTTCATCAAAAGACGTCGGCGTAAAAAAGCGCTGGCAAGGGAAAGAGCTTATCGCTACCGGTACCAACACAGAATTTGAGGATAAATAAAGCCCGGAGGCAAATTTGTCTCCGGGCTTTATTATCCTAAGCTTCGCTTAAATCTTGAATCCGGTCCGGTAACGGGTAAAATTTTATGGCCAGGATGGAGATGAAGGCAAAGAAGGCAGGTATTAAGGTGGAAAAAGAAATAATGCCCTCTATAATGCGAGAAGTTACCGCCACACTAGGGTCATAGCCGATTAAAGCCAAGCTATAGCCGGCAATGGCCCCGGATAAAGCTACGGAAATTTTAATGGGTAAAGAATTTAAAGACATTATTACTCCCTTGGCATCTTTTTGGGTTTTGTGCTGAGTATACTCCGCCACATCGGCGAAGAAAGCAGCAGACAAATTCATAACAATGGCATGCCCTACGGCGGCCACAGCGGCAAAAGTGATAAAAAGTACTGTATTGTGAGCGAAAATTCGGGCAGGAATCAGGGCCAAAAAATTGATGCTCATGCCGATATACCAGGATTGTTTTTTCGTTAATTTTTGTGTTACAAATTGGCCTACGGCGGAGCCAAGGAAGGTGGCAATACTGCTGCAGGTAAAAAACACCGCAATTAAAGCTTGGTTCTGAGCGACATATTTAAAATAATAGACAGCAAAGTTTCCAATGACAATGTTGGCTGTCCACCGTAAAATTTCCGCCACAATTAAGATAAAAAGCGGCCTGTTTGTGACAACCTGCAGGGCCATGTCTTTTAGCGAAATATTGCTGGTACTAGAAGCAGTTTTTGCCCCATCAAAAGGTTGGGCAACTTTAGCGACCAGCCAGTAACCTAGCATTTGTAAGATGGCAAAGAAAAGGACAGTGAGAAAGATGCCGCGTCCTTCATTGTTCCCCCCTAGGAGGATAATAAGGGAGGGAGCCACCAGTCCAAAAATTAACTGACCTGCAGACATGGCTTGTGCCCTTCTACTGGAAAGCAGGATACGGTCTGCAGGAGTTTGCGCAATTACCGGGATTAAGGCGTACTGGGAAGCCTCAGCCAGATTAATAGTTAAATGTGCAAGAACATACATACTGCCTAAAAAGAAGGAAAGTACTGCCGGTTGAAAATTAGGCCCCGTGAACATGAGGGCAATAAAAATACCAGTCAGCGGCGGGGCAACCCACAGCCAGGTGCTGTACTTGCCCCATTTTTGGTGTGCCATTTCCACAATACCGCCGGCCACAGGCACGGCAATGGCATCTATGATTCTGGCCACAAGTAAAATTGTACCTACAGTTGCAGCGCTGATGGTGAGAATATCAGTAAGAAAATAATTGTAATAATTCCCGACAAAGTTCATCATTAAGAAAAAACCTATGGGACCAATGCAAAATTTATTAATTGTACTGTGCTTCAGCTTTTGTGTCACCGTATAAACCCCCAAATACGTCTTTTGTAAATTGGCTCAAGCAATAACATAATTTTAGCTTGACAGCAGGAAGTCTGTCAATGGTGCCAGGAAGTGAAAAAAATAACTCCACCGGACAAGCCGGTGGAGTTATTTAGGGAAATTACCCTACCTGGCACGTTCATAAGCTTCGGCAACTACTTCTAAGTAGTCTTCCACGGTAATGGTAACGGAAGACTTCAATTCAGGGACATCGGGGACATGGAGGTGGGACGGATCACGTTCAAAAGTTTTCATGCCGGTAATTTCGCTAACTGTTTTACCGACCATCCAATCCTCTAAAGCTTCGATCTGTTCGTGCCATTCTTTACCGATTTCAGAGGCATTAATTAAACCGTAATCAGGACCTAATTCTTTCTTTGTTTTTAATTCAGCATCTCTATTGGTAACTTTTCCTTCGGCGTCAAAGTTTACTCTAATTTGTGCATTGTCGATAATGGTACCTACAACTTTGCCGTCGGCATCAAATGCTGTAGCTGTAATCACGGTATCCACCTGTGCCACAGGCAAAACTTCAGGATTGTCGCCCTCGGCAGGTTGATAGTCTTTTGATTTTGCAATTGAAGATTTATTGCCCAGACCTAATTTTTCTGCACCTTCAACTTCAATGGCATTGGCAAAAGCTTTTTCCACAGCAGCCAAGTAGGCTTCCACGGTAATGGTGACGGAAGATTTCAGATCAGGCTCATCAGGCACATGGAGGTGGGACGGGTCACGTTCAAAAGTTTTCATGCCGGTAATTTCGCTAACTGTTTTACCGACCATCCAGGCCTCTAAAGCTTCAATCTGTTCGTACCATTCTTTACCGATTTCCGAAGCATTGATTAAACCGTAGTCAGGACCTAATTCTTTTTTGGATTTAAGCTCGGCGTCTCTATTTGTAACTTTTAAATCTGCATCAAAATTAACTCTATTTTGGGCAACATCAATGATAACGTCAACGACTTTACCGTCTGCATCAAACAAAACGGCTGCCATAGTGGTGTCTACCTGGCCTACAGGCAGTACTTCGGGGTTATCTCCTTCGGCTGGTTGATAATCCTTAGATTTTTCAATACTGTTGACAATACCAAGGCCAAGCTTGTAAGTGCCTGCTGCTGTCCCTGAATTTTCGTTCTCTTGATTGTTTGTCTCGTTATTGGCAGTGTTGTTTTGCTGATTATTCGGTTGCATCCCCCCACAGCCAACTAACATTAGTGCCACTAAAGCTAGGGCCAACAAAAGTGCGAGTACTTTTCTCTTCCTCAATTTTTTCCCTCCCTAATTTGTGAAAATAGAAACTTATGTTTGCTACCTCATAATAACACATTCTTATACCCAAATCAATCCCATAGTTATAATATTGGTATAAAAAACATTTATAGTATTTTGTTAATAATTTAATTGTATTCACAAATTAAAAGGAAAAATGTACACAACTAAAAATTTCTAACTAAAAATTCCTTAAGAATTTTAGGAATTTGGGAGGAAAAACAAAATTTTGACAAAAAAACAGGAAAATGGCCAGCGCCATTTTCCTGTTGCTAAGGTTGGATATTAGAAAAGATGTGATAAAACCATGGCTGTATATTTTTCATAAGCTGCACGCATGAGAGGATCTATCTTTTCATCTACCGGTGGATATTCTTTTTTAAACTCATCAAAACTAAGTAGATATTTAGATTTAAATTCCGGATACAAGTGGGAATATTTTTGTATGGAATCTTCTTTTTTCGCTGTGGTCACAAGCTCTCCCGCATTGGAGTATTTGCCGTGATCCCGGACATATTCTAATACGGCCACATAATTTTCCGGATTAATGTCAGCAATATTAAGGGCCCATTTATCCAAGATAAAAATGTAATTGCCGCCCGGAGCCAAAATATCAAGCAGTTCCTTTGCTTTATCGATACATTTTTCTTTAGAGGCGGTTCCCAGTAAGGTCAGGGGATAAAAACCACCTAAAATCATTTTCTTGCCTAATTTTTCTTTAAAGACCTTAGGATCACCGTACTCTACCCAGAGAATAGTGCCCTGGGGCAATTCCTGGAGATAATCAACAAAGCGAGTCCAGTCGCCCTCGAGGAAGATCTGCATTTGCTGGCCTTGTTCAGCTGCAATATGGCAAACTTGATTAAAAGTAGGCCAGTAAAATTTTTCAAAATCTTTATTGTTGAGAAATACTGCCATATGGGTAAAAATCATATTACAGCCAAGGGGGCTTTTGACCTTTGGCCTGCCTAACCAGATAGCAAAGGGCATAACTGCTTCGATGGCGGCCAAAAGCTTTTCCGGCCGTCTTCTGATGTCTAATGGAATTTTGGAAAAGCCTCTGTACATATCGGCGATGAAATCAAAGGGAACAAGCTGCATAGCTACAGATCCGGCGGGACGTGTAAACAGGCCATAACGTTCGGCAATGGTGGCCTCAGCCACGGCAAATGCTTGATTAAAATCTAGCGTAGCAAGGAGAGATTTGGCAAAATTAAGGCTGCGGTTTACTTCACCCTGGTAGCCCTTAAACATGCGTGGATGACATTTCTCTAAAATAAAATCAATGGGGTTTGCTATAAATTCATCATATTCATCCTCGTGCATGAATGTACGTTCAGGATGTTGGATAAAGCCGCTTGCGCCCATTTCCATCACTTGAGACTGCTGGAACATAAGGGTAATGGGATCACGGGCAAAGTTACCGGTAGGCATGTCCCCCCGGCAGATTTCCATACCTTTTTCATAAATCTTAATTAAAAGATCTGCGGTGATTTGGTATTGGGTTGTCATTAAATCTAAACCGGCATACTGAATTAAATATTCAATATTCAGTCCGTCCCAAATGGGAACTCTGTCAGGAATGATTCCGGAAAAAAGATCCGTAAATAACTTTGTACGGTATGCTTTTTTTGCTTGTGCGTTCAACACCTTCACCTCGTTATTATTGATAATTGGACTACAAGCAGCATGAAAAAGAACTGCTAAAAAAAGTATATAGTAAGCCTCAAAACAGGTCAAGGATTACTCAGAAGATAAAGAATTGACTTTATTTTATTTTCACTTCTGTTTGACAGGTATAAATTTTCCTGCATGGAAAATAATGTTAATACCTCTTAGAAGAAAAAGGCGCTTTTTTGTTTTTCAGAGAGGATTTTGACTTTTTTACCGGAATCTGATCTAATAAAATAGCTTTGCTTTTGGAGTTTGTACTCTCAAGCGAGGTTGTGCCAATGAATGTATTATGGGAAAATGTAAAATTGATTTGGCTTGAGCTTTTTTT
>JAAYMK010000012.1 GCA_012521405.1 Bacillota bacterium | reverse complement strand
TTTAGCTGAACCTCAAAGTTGAGAAAATCAACACCACCATCTAAAACTTTTAATATTTCTTCTGCAACCAAAAGGATTTTTGTTTCTACTAGACGAATTACATCCATGAGGAACCTCCGCCTCCTTCTAGGGGGTATTCATTCTGCTGAATGTGAGGTTCCTCTTTCTATTTTAAATAGATTTTTCCTTCAAAAACCTATAGTAATTTTACACTAACTTTACTTCTTTAGCCATAGGTTAACTGTAAATTTTCGTGCCCAGACCTGCTCCTTTATAAACCAAATCAGCGCTTTACTTTTTTATGTTTGCATCTTTTTCCTGCCGCCAAAGTTTTGGTTTTAGCGACACAAGGAGTTTCCAACTTATTGTCGCCGTTTTCAAGGAATGGTATAGTATGATTAAGCAAGAGTTTAAACCAAAGGAAGGATAATGCACATGTTCAATAATATCCTAGAAACCATCGGTCGTACTCCCCTTGTACGCATCAACAAATTAAATCCTAAACCCCACATCCCGCTCTTTGCCAAAGTGGAGGGTTTTAACCCCACAGGCAGTATTAAAGACCGTATTGCTTTAAAAATGATTGAACAGGCGGAAGAAAACGGTGAGCTCACGCCGGACAAAACCATCATCGAGCCCACATCCGGCAATACCGGCATCGGCCTGGCCATGATTGGGGCGGTGAAAGGTTATAAAGTAGAAATTGTCATGAGTGAAGCAGTTTCTGTAGAACGGCGTAAAATGATAGAAGCCTTTGGCGGCAAAGTTACGCTTACAGATGCCGCCTTGGGTACAGACGGTGCCATCCAAAAAGCCCGGGAATTAGTGGCTAAATATCCGGACCGTTATTTTATGCCTGATCAATTTTCCAATGAATATAACAAGCTGGCCCATTATTTAACTACTGCCAATGAAATTTGGGAGGATACCAGGGGGCAAATCACACATTTTGTCTCCGCCTTAGGTACCTCCGGCACCATTATGGGTGTGGGGATGGCATTAAAACAAAAAAATCCGCGCATACAAATTGTTGAAGCACACCCGGTAAAAGGCCATTACATACAAGGCCTAAAAAATATGGAAGAAGCAATCGTTCCCGCCATTTATGACCCACAGCAAATCGATAAAAGAGTGATGATTGACTCGGAAGCAGCCTTTGAGATGAGTAGGGAAATTGTGCGCCATGAAGGTATATTTGTGGGCATGAGCAGCGGTGCCGCCATGCTGGCTGCATTGGAATGCATTAAAGAAATTGACGAGGGGTTTGTAGTGGTTATTTTCCCTGACCGGGGAGAAAAATACCTTAGCACCAGCTTATTTGCCCAGGAATAATCTTGGCACATTCCGGTGCAACACTAACCCCTTAACAACTTTTGGCGTTATCACTGGATAATTATTTCTGTCTTGACCAGAAATGCCGGTCTAAGTACAATAGTGCGTATAAAGTTATGGTGGTGCATGGTGTTGAAATTAAAACGTTTTCTTGCCTCTTTTTTCGGTCCCAGAACACTGAAAACTGCCTTGGCTGCCTCTTTATCTGTTTTTTTGTGCAGGCTTGTACCTCATTCATTGCCTTTACTGGCCGGCACGGCGGCCGTAATCTGCATTCAGCCCAGTATCACTACCGGTTTGCAAAAGGGCTATGCGCGGGCGATGACGACCATTGTGGCCGGCCTTTTTGGGTTGGCTTTTTATTATGTCTTTGGTGCCAACTTGGTGGCCATGGCCTTTGCCCTGGTCATCCTGATCCCCGTTTTTAAAAAGCTGGGCTGGGAGGAGGGAATTGTCCTGGCCTGCCTCACCGTCATTGCCATTATGGGAGATGATGCACATAATCCTTTTTACTATGTACTGGGAAGAGTAACCTCCACCTTGGTTGGTATTGCCGTGGCCACAGCTACAAATATTATTCTCTTGCCGCCACGCCATGAATCAACCTTTCGTCAGGAACTAAAAAATATCACACAAAGCTTTCCGGATTTATATGTTAAAGCAGTTAATGCTTACGCCAATAATAAAACAGAACTGGCTACCGAAGCGTTAAAGGCTTTAAGTGAGGCGGAAGCCGAAATTAACTGTTTAGCCACGGAGCTGGAATTTTTGAAAACCGGAGCGGAAACCCGTTACGGCATCTATTTGGAAGGCGTTGATGTGCAGGCACTGGTGCTCTACGAACGTGGTGTCCATTTTTTAAATCGGGTTTTGGCAAAAATACGGGATATCGTTTTGGTAGGCCAGAGGCGCTGGGAGCACAAACTGCAAACGGAACAAGGAACTGCCAGGCCTCGCAGTGCAGAATTTGAACTGCTTATGCAAACAGTTTCAGATTTGGCACACATGTTAGGTAGGCTGCATCACAGTGTCTTTTCCCTGGTGGCGGGAAAAGATCACAGTTTACTTCCGGAGATAAAACAGCGAACGGAAGAAATTACAGCGCTGCAAGAAAAAGTGCGGCTGCAGTTAAAAAACTGGCAGGCAGAACATATTCACGGTTTAGATATCTTCTCTTTAATGTCAACCCATCGTATCATTTTTGATTTGGAAGAAATCACAAATGCATTAATTGATTTGGCCCATCGCAGTATTTCTTTTTCCGCTGCAGAAGGAGAAAAATAAAGCTGAGACCGTTTTCACGGCTCAGCTTTTTGCATTTATAAAGCCAATTCTGTTCTGCGGATCAGGTCATTTTGGCCGTCCACATGCAGCTCCACAAAATAGGCACTGAAGCCGGCCACCCGCACCACTAAATCTCTATATTTGTCCGGGTTCTTTTGGGCGTCCCGTAATGTCTCACCGCTAACCACATTAATCTGCACTTCCATACCGCCCATGCTAAAGTAAGTCTGAATCAAATTGGCCAACTTGCTGACGCCGTCTTCGCCTTTAAGGGCATTGGGATGGAATTTCATGTTTAACAAAGTACCGTTGGAGAATTTACCCTGGTCTATCTGCGAAGTAGAAACTAAAATAGCCGTAGGACCGTTTTTATCCATCTGCTGCACCGGAGAAATGCCGTCGGCAAGTGGTTCGCCGGCGAAGCGCCCGTCCGGAGTGGCGTTGGTCATTTTGCCGAAAACCACATTAATTGTCACAGGATACAAGCCTGCACTAAATCTTCCCCGCGGTCCGGTACAGGAAGTTACGGCATTGGCAAAAACATCGGCAGCCCATTTGGCATACTGGTCGACTTCAGAAATACCGTTGCCATAACGGGGCATTTCATTTTTAATATAGCTGTGCAGCTCTTCATAGCCTTCCCAATTATGCATAAGGGCATCATACAGTTCCCGGGCGGTACAAATTTTCTTGTCAAAAACCAGATGCTTAATAGCATAAAGGCTGTCGGCCACATTTCCGATGGCTACACCGGCAATACCGGTTGAATTATATTTGGCGCCGCCATACATGACATCTTTACCTTTTTCCATACAACCCTGCATGGTAGCGGAAATTACCGGTTGCGGCAGCACATCACGGGCTACATACTCAAAGGCGTTGATATTACTGGCAAACCATTTCACAAAAAATTCTGTTTGTTGCTTAAAAGCTTCCAGCACTTCGTCAAAGCTTTCCATCTCATACAGATAACCTGTAGGCAGACCGCAGCGCTCTTTGCGCGGAGGTTCGCCGTACCGTCCTGCCATGGTGTTATAGCCGTCATTGATGGCCAGCATCAGGCAATTGGCTAAATTAAAGTAGGTATCTACACCAATACCGCCGCAGGCCGGCCATTCATTGCCGCAGCCGCCGGGCTCAACACAGCCGATCAGTACATAATTCCTGGCATCTTCCAGGGACATGCCCCTTTTCATTAGTGCCGGAATAATAATCTCATCATTTTCAAAAGTAGGCACGCCGCCTGCCAGTTTTGTCGTTTCAATGGCCGCTTCCCACAGTTCGGGAGGCGTGTTTTTATGAATGCGCAGCGCCAACGGCGGATCATGCAACAGCAGCCGTCCCGATGCTTGCAGCATCATAAAAGTAACATCGTTGGTGGCGTCAGTGCCGTCCGGTTTAACACCACCCAAAGTCATCAATTGCCCGCTGGTGTAACCGGGATTGGCCATGGTGGGGCCATAACCCCAGGGTTTATTCATCTCCGCCACTTTCAGGAAAAACAAATCCATTAACTCCTGGGCATATTCCGGCGTGATCCGGCCGGCTTTAAGGTCGGCTTCATAAAAATCACCCAGGTACTGATCAATGCGGCCAAAACTGATGCCGTGCATATTGGCATCAAGGCACATGCAAGTCTGGTACATAAAAATTGTCTGCAACGCATCATGAAAAGTGCGGCACGGCTTTTCCATAACCCAATTGAGGGTATCTGCCATGGCTTCCAGTTCTTTTTTACGTGCCGGATTCTTTTCTTTGGCGGCCAATGCTTCCGCCAGTTTGGCGTAGCGTTTTGTTAAAATCATCATGCCGTCGCAGACAATAACTATAGCGCGATAGAAATTATATTGCTCGATGGTATCGCCAAAGATTCCTTTTGCTTCGATCTCGGCAATTTTGGCTTCCGCTTCCGCTTTAATGGCGGCAAAGCCTTTGCGGATGGCTGCATTATAATCGGCGCAAAAATGGCCCACCGGTGCCTGTGCCCAGCCTTTTTCATTCAGCATAATGACATTATTGTGCATATGCTTAAAATAACCCTCGGGAATATAGGGGTTCATCTTGGCACTCATGCATTCTTTCAGCCAAAAATCGCCGGTGCTAAGGATGTATTCTTTATCTTCTGCGGAAACAATGTAAGGATCAATATCTCTGGTGGAAATAAAACCACTTTTGAGCTCATCAAGGAGCCATTCAATGGAGTTTTCCGGATAAAGCGCACAGGCGCGGAATTTGGAAGATTGCGCCCCGACAATTACTTCCCCCTCATCAATACGAATAGCTATTTTTTCACAAATATTCTTAAAATTTAATGCCCTTTTCAAGATGCCTGTAATTTCCGGATGCTGCATATAAAATTCTGTCACAATTCTATAGCGTGAGGTGCAAATCTCTGGCTGTGTCGTACGATATTTTTCCCGGATTTTCCGCACACGCTCCGTAACCGGTTTTAAAGTATACATAATCCACCTCCAGCGCAATTTAAACTATACTTTTTCTCCAACTTATACTACAATTAAAACATAACATATACGCAAAAATTTGTAAATGTACACCATTTCCGGCCAGACCAAAAAGCATGTGAAAAAAATATTTTACCCGGTTTGCTTTGGTGGTCGAAACAAAGTTTTGCGGTAATGGCAACAAAATATGACAACAAAATTTTGGGAGGAGAAAAATGTCGGAACTTACGGGGAAAATATTTGATATTCAAGGCTTTTCCGTTCATGACGGTCCTGGTATACGCCTAACTATCTTTATGAAAGGCTGTCCCTTGCGCTGCCCTTGGTGCCACAGCCCTGAATCGGTGGCGTTTCATACCGAACTGAATTGGATGGAAATTAGATGTGAAGGCATTGAAAAATGCGGTAAATGTTTAGACGCTTGTCCACACAACGCCATTAAACCGGGTAAAAAGAAAAAATCATTGACGGATGATACAGAAATTCAACTGGTGACAGTTGATCGCAGTAAATGTGATAACTGCGGCGCCTGTGCAAAGGCGTGCCTGTCTCAAGCTTTATATCTTTGCGGTACCGATTATACCGTGGATGAAATCATGAAATATATTCGTCGTGACATCCCCTTTTACGAGCAATCAGGCGGCGGCGTCACTTTCTCGGGGGGAGAATGCCTTTATCAGTATGAATTTTTGCGGGAAGTTTTAAAGCGCTGTAAAGAAGAAGGCATCCACACTGCCATCGACACCAGCGGCTATGTTGACTGGAAAAACATAGAAGCCGTTTTACCTTATACAGACCTCTTTCTCTATGATCTCAAAAACATGAACAGTAAACTGCATAAAATGGTCATCGGTGTGCCCAATGAGAGGATTTTAGAAAACGCCAAAAAAATAGCAGCCGCCGGCGGCAAGTTTCAGATTAGAATTCCCATTATCCCGAAATTTAACGATTCCGTAAAAAGCTTTAAAGATGCCGGTGAGTTTATTTGCAGCCTAGGAGATGCTGTGGAGGTTGTACAGCTTCTGCCTTATCATACTTTAGGGGTAGTTAAATATGAGCGGCTGCACAGGGAAGCGCCCGTCTTGGTTGCCGATCCGCCTGCCGATGAATTGGTACAAGCCAGGAAAAAATTACTGGAAGAAATGGGCCTGAAAGTTATCATCCATTAAAATAAACTTTCAAGTCTAACAGTCTTAGCGTGGTGTGAAAAAGCATCACGCTTTTTTCACCAAAAGAAAAAAGTTATCCCGAACTGCGAAAATAAGAAGCAAAGAAAGATTTAAGGAAAGGTAAGAAGCGTGAAAAACATCTTTAGAAGCTTAAAAACAAAAGACAAAATTGACTCTGTTTACGCTACAAGTTTCTGGCGAGTTTTAACCGTAAGTTTTTGGCTTACAGCGGGGGCGGCAGCGATTGTGGGCGGTTTGGGAGCGCCTACAGGGCTTGGCCTCTTCTGGGATCTTGTGCTTTATTTTACCGTTCATGTACTCCTTTTTTCCCTCACCACCAAGCTCTTTTCCCTTCTCCTTTCTTTGCTTCCTTTGCCTCTTCCCCGCATTTTTTTGAGCAGTATGCTCTATACCGGTTTATTGGTTTATTTCTTGCTCCGCTCCGCCCGCACCACTGTTTTCTTTGCCGTTATTATTGCCGTATCATATGTGCTGTTAAGTTTTGTCCTGGGTCTAGTTTTAAATTTTTTTGTCCAGAAGAAGTTTCCGCGCAAGTATAAATTTGTCTTGCTTATACTGCTTACAGTACTGATAGTGGTACTATCCGCCGGCAAAGAAGAGCAAAGGTCATGGTCTGATGTGGATATTGGTGAACCTTCTCACCTGATTTGCACAAACCTTGGCAGCAATCCCGGCCGCCCGGGCCCTTATAATATCCTCTCTTTTACTTACGGTAGCGGCCGAGATAAACACCGTAGGGAATTTGGCACCGGCACAGATTTGCTTACCCCGGCGGTAGACGCAGCTTTATATATTAAAGCAGAGGAATGGCCGCTTTTGCGGACTTATTTTTGGGGCTTTACGGAAACAAACCTGCCCCTTAACGGCCGCGTCTGGATGCCGGAAGGACAGGGAACTTTTCCTTTAGTCCTTTTTGTCCACGGCAATCACACCATGGAGTATTTCTCCGATGCCGGCTACGCTTACCTGGGGGAGCTTCTGGCAAGCCGTGGCTATATCGCCGTCTCCATTGATGAAAATTTCCTCAATTATTCACACTGGTCAGGCATTCCGGACGACGATATGAAAGTGCGGGCATGGCTGTTAATGCAGCATCTTTTGCAGATCCAAAAGTTTAACGCCACCCCCGGCAACCCGTTTTACCAAAAGGTAGATCTGCAAAAAATTGCTTTAGCGGGGCATTCCCGGGGTGGGCAAGCAGCCGCCATGGCGGCAGATTATAGGCGCTGGTTTGCCGGTGACCCCTCCCTTTCCGGTTTTGAAAATTTAAAAATTCAGGCAGTGATTGCTTTGGCACCCACCGACACAACCATTGACGGGAAAAAAACCAGGCTCCATGATGTATCTTACCTGGTACTGCATGGGGGCCAGGATGCAGACGTAAATACTTTTGCCGGCGATAAGCAGTATGCCCGCTGCACATTTTCTCCCGGATCGGAAAAATTTAAAGCTTCCCTCTATATCGGGGAAGCCAATCACAGCCATTTTAATACCCAGTGGGGAAGCTTAGACATCTCTTTGCCACAAGGATTGTTTTTAAATCGTAGAACCACTCTGGCAGCAGAAGCACAGCGCCAAATAACAAGCATCTATCTGGCCGCTTTTCTTGACTTTGCCCTTAAAGGGGATAAACAATACCTGCCGCTCTTTCTTGATTGGCGCTGTGGTCGAAGTTGGCTGCCGCAAGCTTATTATGTCACTCGTTTTGAAAGCGGAAAATTTGTCCCTTTAATTACCTTTAACAGGCAAAGCAATAAAGAAAAATTTAGCTATGGCGTTACAGCCGCCGCCGGCGGTTTTTCCACTTGCGAAATTGCAGAAGCTCTGGACCGCCGCGGCAAAGGTAAAGGTTATTTTGGCTTAATACTTGCCTGGGAGCAGCCTGCCACCTACACCATACATGTTTCAGAAACTTTTCGCCGGCACCGCTTGGCGGAAACACCCACTTTTGTCGTGTTTTCACTGGCCAATTTGCCAAAGGAGCTCACAGAAGCGCAAAAAAATCTGGAACCACCGCAGGTAGAAGTGGAAATCACCGGCAATGTAAGCGTACGCTTGCCGCTTTCCGCCTTTCAGCCCATCCCCCGACAGTTTTATACCCAATATACCATTTTGCCTTTTTTTGATCAGATCATGAAAAAAGACAAATATAAAGAAGCCGCCGAAGCCGTTTTGCAAACTTATGCTATCCCTCTACAAACTTTGCAAAAAATAAATCCGGATTTTAATCCGGACATGATCACAAAAATTACCCTTTATTTTCCTAAAGGTCCCGGAAAAATTATGCTGGAAAAAGCCGGTTTCAGCTCCCTTACTCTCTAAAAGGGAACATCCGGCTTTTTTTATGCCCCGGCACCAAGAAAACGATATTGCGCCATGTACAGTTGATAATAAAGTCCCTTTTTGGCCAAAAGCTGGTTATGGTTGCCTACTTCTTTAATTTGGCCGTCGTCCACCACAAAAATGCGGTCCGCATTGCGGATGGTTGATAATCTATGGGCAATCACAAAGGAAGTTCTGCCTTTAAAAATTGTATTAAGTGCTTCCTGGACCAGCATTTCCGTTTGGGTATCAATGCTGGCTGTGGCTTCGTCTAAAATAAGGATTCGCGGATCGGCCAACAGCGCTCTGGCTAAAGCAATTAACTGCCTCTGGCCGGCGGAAAGCCTGGCTCCGCGTTCATTGGCATCCGTATGATAACCTTTATCTAATTTTATGATAAAATCGTGGGCTTTCACAGCCTTGGCCGCAGCAATTACTTCATCGTCGGTGGCATCCAAACGGCCGTAACGGATATTATCCATAATACTGCCAGAAAACATAAAAGTATCTTGCGTCATAATCCCCATCTGACGGCGCAGGGATTCCAAGGTCACATCCCTGACATCGTAGCCGTCAATGAGCACCCGGCCGTGGGTGACATCATAAAAGCGGCTGATGAGGTTAACAATGGTAGTTTTCCCGGATCCGGTATGGCCCACCAGGGCAATTGTCTCTCCGGGTTTAATCTGAAAATTAATATCTTTAAGCACATATTCATCGCCCTCATAAGCAAAAGTTACATGATCAAAAATAACTTCTCCTTTAATGGGCGGCAGTTCCACTGCACCGGGGCGATTCACGATATCAGGCTCAATATCCATGATTTCAAAAATCCGTTCTGCACCGGCCAAATTGGTAATTAAATTGTTATAAAAGTTGGTTAAGTTCATGATGGGCTGCCAAAACATCCCGATATAACCGGTAAAGGCCACCAAATCACCAATTAAGATTTCCCCGGCAATTAGCAGCCTGGTACCATACCAAAAGACAATGACGGTACCGATCCCCCAGCAAAGTTCAGCTGTCATGCCAAAGGTATTGGCCACTTTAATGGCGGAAATAAAGGCATTGGCCACATTATGCGAAAGTTCGGCAAAAATCCCTTCCGTTTTTTGCTCCCGGGCAAAACTCTGGACAACACGTATGCCTGAATAGTCTTCATGCACATAGGCGCTTAAATTGGACCTTTTCTTGCGGAAATCCTGCCATCTTTTCCGTGATACCGTTCTGATAATAAAAATAGCAACGGATAAAATCGGCAGCATAATTAAAGCCATCAGTCCCAATTTCCAGTTAAGCCACATCATAATGGAGACTACGGCCACCAGCATGACTGCTTCCGGAATCAAGTTTGTCACACTAGTGGTAAAAAGCTCTCCCAGGGAGTTGACATCTCCCATAATCCGCGCCAGAATTTTTCCCACGGGACGGGAATCAAAAAAGGCAAAGGAAAGTTTTTGAATATGGTTAAACAAATCTTGGCGGATTTTCATTAAAATTTTACTGGATACTACTGACATAATCATAATGCGATAACGGGAACAAATCATGGAAGCGGCATAAATTCCCGTCATAATTAATCCCAAAAGGGCCAAACCCTTTAAATTTGCATTGGCAATAAAATCGTTAATGGCCTTCCGCATCAGTAACGGGCTCACCAGGGAAACGGTGACAACCACCGCCATTAAAGCCATCACTTTAATAACTTCCATTTTATACGGCTTTAAATAACTAAAGAGGCGAATAACCGTGACAATATTTAGTGTTTCCTGCAGCTGTTCATCCTGCCGAAAAGTGTTGCGGGCCACTTTAGATCACCTCTTTCTGCAAGTCAGCAAAATCTTTAAATTGCTCGCGATAAATGGCGTAATATTTTCCTTTACGACGCAGTAAAGACTCATGGGTACCGCGTTCCACAATGCGACCGTTTTCCACAATTAAAATTTCGTCGGCATTTTTCACTGCGGAAATCCGGTGGGCAATAATAAATTTAGTTACTTTTCGCTTCTCCAAAGCCTGCTGGATCAGATATTCCGTTTCCATATCCAGTGCCGAAGTGGCATCGTCTAAAATAAGCACTTTACTCTTTTTCAGTAGTGCCCTGGCAATGGAGACACGCTGTTTTTGTCCGCCGGATAAGCCTACGCCCCGCTCACCCACAATGGTTTCGTAACCGTCTTCCAGCTCCTGTACAAATTCTTCCACCTGGGCATCTGCCACAGCCTCCTGGAAATCTTTATCCGCAAAGTTATCTACCCCGAAAGTGATATTCTCATAAAGCGTGTCGGAAAATAAAAAGGTATCTTGCATAACCACGGCTATATTATTCCTTAGGGCCTGTAAATCCATTTTTTTCACATCAATCCCGTCCACCAGGATTCTGCCTTCCGTGCAATCATAATACCTGCCAATTAAGTTAATAATGGAACTTTTCCCTGCACCGGTGGTTCCCATAATGGCAATGGTAGACCCCGGCGGCGCATTGATATTGATATCTTGCAACACATACTCGTCATTATATTTAAAAGACACATTTTCAAAAACCACATGACCTTTAAATTCTTTAGGTACCACTGCATCTTTAGGTGATGTGATGGTGGGTTCAATTGCCATAATTTTTGCAATCTTTTTTGCGGAAGCATTACAGCGGGCAAGCATATTGGTTAAAAAGCCTAACATCCGCATAGGCCAAACCAGCATCATCACATAACCGTTAAACTTAACCAATTCTCCCAATGTAAGCTGGCTACGGACAACAAACATGCCACCCACGGAAATTACCAGCACCAGGATAAAGTTTGAGATAAATTCAATGCCCGGGTGATATTTTGACCAGATTTTAGCCACATCAATATTGCGTTGGCAGTAACCTTCATTCTCCCGGAAAAACTTTTTGATTTCATATTGTTCGCGCCCAAAAGCTTTAACTACGCGCACCCCGGCCAGGTTTTCCTGAGCGCAAGTATTGAGGTCCGCATTTTGGTCACTTAAAGCACCAAAAGCGGCGCTGATTTTCTTTTCCAATTTAAAGGCTAGGTACAAAAGTAGCGGCATAATGCAAAAAGTAAGGAGAGCAAGTTTCCATTCTGTGGTAAAGAGCAAAATAGTAGCGATAATTAAATAAAGAATCTGTTCGGAAAAAGCACGCAAAGCAAAGGCCAGCGTTGTCCAGATAGTGTGGACGTCTTCTGTGGTCCTGGCCATGATTTCACCGGTATTGACATTGTCAAAGTAGGAAAAGGGCAACTTTTGGATATGGTTAAATAAATCTGTTCTAATCTCCACGGAGATTTTAGAGCCGGCATAATCAAAAAAATAATTCCTTAAATAGCCAAAGGAGGCTCTGCCTGCCGTAATGCCCAAGAAGGCAAAAAGCAGTCTGGCTAATTTTTCATGCTCCCCGCCCAGAATAACATCATCTATGATTTTTTGTGAAACAATGGGGTTGAACATGTCTAACCCTACAGCCACCAACATGGAAAAGACAGGGATAATATACAAAAATTTATACCGCCAAATGTATTTAAACAGTCGTTTCATTTACACTCTCCTCTCACAAAACTTATGCGGATAAGCCCTATTAAAAATGCAAGAAAACCATGGTCACTCCATGGCTTTCTCCCATGAGCACAAAAGAAGCCAATGGATCCAGAACCCATGGCTTTGCAAACAAAATGCCGTCAGCTCACTTCCGTTCCCAGCCCAATGCATTCTGAATTTTTTCTATCTTCCTTATTATTCTATTTCAGCCAAAGATTTGTGTCAACTCCTAGTTGTCTTTTCCTGTACCTACATCTAAACATATTACATTTTTATGCCCCTTGCAGTGGAGGTATGCCTACCCTTTGAGATTTTTGTAATAAAAGATGGCCAACTGCGTGCGGTCGCGCAGCTGCAGTTTCTCCAAAATTGCACTAATATAATTGCGCACAGTGCCCTCGCTTAAATATAAAGCCCGGGCAATTTCTTTATTGGATAATCCGTTGGCTACATGTGTTATTATTGCCAATTCCCTTTCATTTAAGTCATATTCTGCGGTGCCAGCTTTGCCGGTATCTAATGATAACGGCATTTTTGTCATAATTTGATCGCCAAAGACGCGCAACCCCATCTGCACTGCTTTGAGAGAGGGAATGATACTTTCATAGTTTTGTTTTAAAAGATAACCTTTTGCTCCCAGGCGCAAAGCACTGGCAATATACTCGTCATCGGAAAAGGTGGTAAGAAAAAGAATTTTTGCCTCCGGATCTGCGGCCAAAATTATTTCTGCCGCTTCAATGCCCGTCATCCCTTCCATTCTGATATCCATTAACAAAATCTCAGGTTTTGTTTGCTGATAAAGTTCAACGGCCTCCTGGCCGCTGGTGCCGGTGCCGACAACTTGAATCTCTGCGTCAGCTTCTAAAATCGTCTTTAGTGACGTAACCACTAACTTGTCATCATCAATTACCAGTACCCTCAAATTTCATCCCTTCCTTTGGTATGGAAATAAAAATTTCAAAACCGTCTGCAGTGAAAATATTAATGATGCCGTTTAAAGCTTGCACCCGCTCCGTCATATTTTTCAAACCTAAACCGGCATCCGGGTGATAGTTTTTTACTGTGCCGTTATCTCTGATGATTAATTGAAACAACGCCGGATGTTCCCTTAAAATCACTTCAGCCCGTGTGGCATTGGAATGTTTAATTAAATTGGCCAAGGCTTCTTTGATAATGGCTATAAAAGCATATTTTAAGTTTTGCGGCGGATTGCTGACAAAACCGTATTCATAATAAAGCGGGCAAAAAGTAAAATTTCTCACTAACTTTTCTATCTGCAGCTTAAGGTCAAGGGATTCTTCATACAGGGCGTGGACACTTTTTCGGGTACTGTCCATGGCTTCGGATAAAGTGGTTTGCAGCACCTCTAAATGTTGCTTAATTTTTTCGTCGCGGTTGATTGTTAATAAAGCACCCACCTGCAAAATAGCGCTGGAAAGCAAATGCCCTACATTATCGTGAATTTCACGGGCAATGCGGCTGCGTTCATTTAACGTGGCCAAACGCGTTTGTGTATCCTGTTTTTCCATTAAGTCACGGTTTTGTTTTTGCAAACGCAAAGACATTTCCCTGGCTTCATCACTAAGTTTAAAATACTTGGTTTGCAATTCTGTGAGCTCTTCAGCCCGTATCCGCATTAAAGCAGCCAGCCCCAGCAGCATTAAACTGCCCACTATCATTTGTCTGGAAACAAGGGAGGCAAAATGCAGCCAGGGTATTAAAGCCAGAAAAACAATGAGGCGGTAGCGGCAATAGAGAAAATCAAACAGTATTACCGGCAAAAAAACTACAAGTTCCGGAAAGAAAGAGGCCAGAAAAATAAAAATTCCCACTATTGCAGCATGAATACGTTCATCATCCACATAGCTAAAAAGACAGGCAATAATCACAGCAGTCAGTACCGCCACCACATTAACCGGAAAAGTGGACTGGGAAAAGTAAACCAGCAGGCAACACAGAAAAATAACCGGTTTGTCAAGTAGTGCAGCCGGAAACATAATATCCTCTCCCGCTTTTTATCTTTCTACCGTCATTAGCTCATTTCCTTGCCCCGTAGCAGTTAAAGTATAAAAAAAGCCTCGCATTTCCCTCATAACTTTTATCATTTTTGCTTGCACCATGATGACATTTGTCATCTAATAAAGTGAAATTTTGCACTTACATTCAACCGGCAGGCAAAGTATGCTGGAGATACAAGGGGGGGTTTGGAAAATGATTGTACGTGTGCAAAACCTTGTGAAACGTTATGGGGAGCTTTTGGCTTTGGACCATCTTACCTTCACTATAGATGAGAAGGAAATATTCGGCCTTTTAGGACCTAACGGCAGCGGCAAAACAACCGCCATTAACTGCCTGCTGGCTTTACTTGCCTATGATAAAGGCGAAATAGAAATTTTTGGCCGCCCTATGACGCCGGAGGCTTATGAGCTTAAGCGTCAAATTGGCATAGTGCCGCAAAATGTAGCCGTCTATAACGAGCTTACCGTCTACGAAAATATTGATTATTTTTGTGGACTGTATGTTCACGACAAAAAATTAAGAAAAGAACTTGTGCATGAAGCTATTGAATTTGTAGGTTTAAAAGATTTTCGCCATTACTATCCCCAAAAACTTAGCGGCGGTTTGCTGCGTAGATTAAATATTGCCTGCGGTATTGCTCATAAACCTAAACTGATTATTTTAGATGAACCTACAGTGGCTGTGGACCCGCAAAGCCGCAATAAAATTTTGGAAGGTATTTTACAACTCAATACGCAAGGAGCCACCGTCATCTATACTTCCCACTACATGGAGGAAGTAGAACAAATTTGCAGCCGCATCATGATTATCGATAAGGGCAGGGCCATTGCCACCGGCACCAAGGAAGAACTGAAAGCCATGATTACCCTGGGAGAAAAAATCACCGTAGAATCACAGTATGTCACGGAATCACAATTAAATAAACTGCGCGCTCTGCCCAATGTAATCTCCGCCGATTATAAAAATAAACAACTCATCATTAAATCAGGCAAAGGCAGCAATAATTTGGAACTGGTGCTTGATTTCATTAAAAAGGAAAAAATCCAATTTGGCAAGATTTATTCGGAACTGCCTACACTAAACGATGTCTTTCTGGAAATTACCGGCAAACATTTAAGGGATTGAGGGGAGAATAATGTGGCATATCTTTGTTTATCGTTTAAAATGCCTCCTAAGAGATAAAGAAAGTTTATTTTGGCCTATGGTTTTTCCACTAATTTTGGCAATGTTTTTTCAGCTTGCCTTTTCCAATCTTAACAAGGGCGAAATCTTTCAAACCATCGAGCTGGCCGTTGTGGAAAATGAAGATTTGCAAAACGAGCCTTACCTCAAGACTGCTCTCGCGCAAGCTTCCGTCGGGGAAAGCAAACTTTTTCACCTGACTTTTACTTCACAAGCAGAAGCAGAAAAACTGCTGCAGGAAAATGCCGTTTCCGGTTATCTGGAGGTGACAGGAAAACAGGTAAAACTTTTTGTCAATGACACGGGCATCCGGCAAAGTATTATTAAAAGTTTTCTTGATAACTACCTGCAAACTGCCGCCACCGTCAATACCATTTTGGCTAAGAACCCACAAAAACCGGAACAGTTATTGTCCCGCCTCAGTGAGCGCCGGCAGTTTGTGGCGGAAGTTTCTGGCACCTCTGCAGAACCTAACAGTATCCTTAATTATTTTTACACCCTCATTGCCATGGCTTGTTTTTACGGCGGTTTTCTTGGCTTAAACGAGGTTTCCCGCATTGAAGCAAATCTTTCACCCCTGGCGGCCAGAGTTAATATTGCCCCGGTGCATAAACTGAAAGCGTTTCTTGCCGGCTTCGGCGCTTCTTGGCTTTTGCATCTGACGGAAATGTTTATCCTCCTTTGCTTCCTCCGCTATGTACTGCAAATTGATTTTGGTCCCAAAAGCTTTTATGTGGTTTTAACCACAATTATAGGTTCCTTCGCGGGGCTTTCCTTTGGCACCTTTATCAGTGCCCTGGTCAAAAAAGCGGAAAACATGAAAATTGCCATTCTCTTTACTGTGACCATGACAGGCTGCTTTTTGGCCGGGATGATGTATGCTGAGATAAAATATCTTGTTTCCCGGCATGTGCCGGTCCTAGCCTATCTCAACCCCGTAAACCTACTCACTGACGCCTATTACAGTCTTT
>JAAYMK010000083.1 GCA_012521405.1 Bacillota bacterium | reverse complement strand
CTATAACCGCAGTATATAATACTACATATTCCCCTTCTTTGTTTTTTCTGATATAAAAATGCATCATATTTGCTTTCAGGTACATATCAACAACGGACGCCTCACTTTTCCCCCAGAAGCGCTTCTCGGGAAAATCGGCTGCGCCGCGTGCCGCCAGCCTGTCGATAACCTCCTGGCAAAAACCACCTATATACTGCTCACCGTAGATATCACCCAAATTCGGGATGATATTCACCAGGCCGCCGGTTGCCATACCGCCAAGATGACCGTACCTTTCAAGGAGTATTGTTTCCGCGCCGCCTCTTGCCGCCGCCACCGCCGCTGCAATGCCGCCCGGTCCTCCACCCACAACAATCACATCAGTTTCCCGGATTACTTTGACTTCCCTTTTGGCCTCGATAATTGTTTTAGCCGTGGCAATGCCTTTTTTCGGAATTTGCTGGGGCAGATCATAGTTCTGGTAAACTTCCGAGCCGTATTTGGCCATCTATATACCTCCTTCAGAATTATATATTTATGTTTTCATCTGCAAAATACTTGTTCTTTGCCCCTTTTATAACCTTATCCAACTCATCAAGTACCCTTCTTTTTTCAAAAGGGTCTTCATAGCAGTTATCTCTTTCCCCAAATTCTCTTTTGCAGGGACACCAGATAAAATTATACCAGGGTGGCATAAATGTTTTTAGCAGTAGTAAGCATTTCCACTTCTTTTTAGATAGTATTATGGAAATACCTGGTTATATATTTAAACACCCCCTTATTAAATCCTCCGTACTTCCCCAATGAAATCATTTTTTCACAAAAAACCTTGCATTATAGAGTACTATTATCTTGCAATTACCACAAACTCCATTTTGGTGAAAGAGCTAATCCTTTTCTTTTTGCGGCAAAAGGAAATGTACGGGAAGAAAAACATTAGTCTCGGAAAACGGCAAAAATAGTGTTGAATAAATAGTTAAGACGCCAAGTGCAAATTGCACTTGGCGTCTTAATTTTGAAGTTGATTATAATCTATGTTCTGCGCGAGAGATGATGTCTTCTTGCATTTCCCGGGTCATATCTACGAAATATGCACTGAACCCGGCAATACGAACAACCAGGTTATGATAGTCTTCGGGGTTTTCCTGTGCTTTTCTCAGTGTGGCGGCGTCTACTATATTGTATTGTACCTCCATACCGCCCCGTTCAAAATATACTTTGGTTGCATCTATGAGCTGGTTCACACCATCCTCGTTTTGCAGCGCTGTTGGGTGGATTTTAAGGTTGAGAGCCATACCATCCATAAAACGTGAATGATCAAAGCTGGTGGCTGAAATAAATACAGCGGTTGGTCCGTTGACATCTCTGCCCTGTACAGGACTGGCGGCATCTGCAATAGGCGTGCCTGCCTTGCGTCCATCCGGTGTTGCCCAGGTAATCTCACCCTGTACTACGTGGTCTGAGGCGCCGAATGTACCGCACTTATATACCTTACAGCGGTTGTTTGAGAATGCTCTGGAAATATTGTAATACAGATCAAGCAAATACTTCATTTCCTCGTCAGCATAAGGATCACCGTTACCGTAATGGGGAACTTCGTTGAGGATTCTCTGACGCAGCGACTCATAACCCTCCCAGTTCGCAAGGATTGCGTCCAGATATTCTTTTGCGGAAACAAGTTTCTTATCAAAGATCATGTATTTAAGCGCAGTCAGGCTGTCGGCAGTAGTTGCAAGTCCGGTCGCTGTGCCGCCATAAGAATTATATTTTGCGCCGCCTTGAGATACATCCTTACCGCTTTCCATGCAGCCGGTAATTGAAATGGAGAGGTTCGGGAAGGGGAATAATCTCGGGTATTCATACTCTGTGTAATTGTTAAGTGTTGCCGACCATGTCAGCATCCATGTTGCGATTTTTTCAAAGGCAGCACGGACTTCATCCATGGATTTCATCTCATATAGATATCCGGAACGCAATTCCTCAGGCACCTGGGCTCCGTTCATGGGGTTAATGCCGTTATTAATGGCCATAAGTAATGCAATAGCCCAGTAGATACCGCTGTGAGACAT
>JAAYMK010000082.1 GCA_012521405.1 Bacillota bacterium | reverse complement strand
TTCAATATATTGAATGGAAACATTCACATTCCCGGGCAATCTTTTTTCCGGGTGGCCGTTCAATCTGGTGTCTGCGATTGATAACAGACCTTTAATTAACTTATCGCGCAATGCACGCAATTTAGCCGCCTTGGCTTCCAGATCGGTGGTGGCAAGTTCGATGGCTTTACCTAGGCCCACAATGCCCGGGACATTCTCAGTGCCGGGCCGCAATTTCCTTTCCTGCACACCGCCAAAATGAAAGACATCTAGTTTTGTCCCTTTGCGGATATACAGTGCGCCTATCCCTTTAGGTCCGTAAAATTTATGCCCGGAAAGGCTAAGCAAATCAACATTTAAAGCATTAACATCTACCGGAATATTACCGATGGCCTGCACGGCGTCTGTATGAAACGTAACCCCATGTTTGCGGCAGATTTCCCCGATTTCAGCGATGGGGTTAATGGTCCCCACTTCATTATTGGCCAGCATAATAGAAACCAGGATGGTCTGGTCAGTAATGGCGGCTTCCACAGCGGCAGGATCCACCATCCCGTACTCATCTACAGGCACAACGGTGACGGTAAAACCTTCCTTTTCCAGCGCCTTACAAGTGTCTAAGACGGCATGGTGTTCTACGGCGCTGGTAATAATGTGATTGCCCTGTTTTTTTTGCGCCCGGGCAATGCCACGAATGGCTAAATTGTTTGCTTCCGTGGCACCGGAAGTAAAAATTATCTCCTTGGCTTCCGCCCCTAAAGCTGCAGCCACTTGCTCGCGGGCGTCTTCCACGGCTTTCCTTGCTTGCCGCCCGAATGAATGGACGCTGGAGGGATTTCCATAATGCTCAAGCAAGTACGGTTTCATGGCCGCAAAAACATCTTCATGCAATCTGGTAGTTGCCGCATTATCCAGATAAACTTTACGCATTTTTTATCCTCCTAAGGCGCATCAATTGACGTAATCACGTCGGCTAAAGTAATATCATCCAAAACGGCAGAGACGGTATCGCGCAGTCGCTCCCAAATACCGCGCGTCAGACAGGCCGAGCTGCGTTTACAGCTTTCTTCTTTTCCTTCAACCACACATTCCACCGGCGCGATGGGGCCCTCCAAGGTGCGCACAATATCACCGATTTTAATCTCCTCCGGTGCCTTGGCCAGCACATAACCGCCTTTCGCCCCCCGCACCGAAGTAATTAAACCGGCACGGCGCAGCGGCAAAAAGATCTGCTCTAAAAACTGGTGTGAAATGCCTTCACGCCTGGCAATTTCCCGTAAGGGAATGGGACCGGCGCGGTATTCTAACGCCAGTGTAGCCATGGCCCGCACACCATATTCACCTTTAGCGGTAATTTTCATGTGGCATCACCTGCGTTGTCTTGCTTTTACAATCCCGATTAAATCACTCGGTTTTCTCTAGATTAGCAAAAACAACTACCCTTCGTCAAGAGCAAAGTAAAAAAAATTTTAAACTTATTTTTTTGTTAAGGAAAGGGCTACAGCTTGCGCCACGGCATAATGACGACTGTGGCTTAAAGACAAGGAAATGGGGGATAAGGCAAGTTCATCTGCACGGGCTGCCGCCTTACCATGCAGATGAACTTGCGGTTCTCCTGTGGGCAAAGAAAGAATTTCTATTTCTGTCCAAGACAGTCGTCCAATGCCCCAGCCTAAAAGTTTCAAAATGGCTTCCTTGGCGGCAAAGCGGGCAGCCAGATGTTGCTCCGGTCGCTTATAAGCTGCAAGCTGCACTTGTTCCCGCTCAGTTAAAAGACGCCGCAAAAATTGTTTTGGCCGCCGCCTGTAAGCTTTGGCAACACGGTCTATTTCGATAATATCCACACCGGTGCGAATACCGATTTTATGGTGCATATGGCGGTACCACCTTTAGAGGACAGTTTCAAACTTATAACCTATACCCCAGACGGTACGTATATATGTAGGATTGGCCGGGTCTTTTTCTATTTTCTCCCGAATACGCCGGATTAAAACAGTAACCGTTCCGGCATCACCGAAATACTCATGCCCCCACACCAAATCCAGCAGTTGATCGCGCGTGTAAACAACTCCCGGGTTATTGGCCAAAACCCATAATAAATCAAATTCCTTTGCCGTCAAATAAACCTGCTCGCCGTTTAATTTAACTTCTCGCGTCTTACTGTTAATATACAGGCGGCCGTCATCAAATGTTCCTTCCCGCAGGCGCGGTGCCAGATCTTCCCCGGCTACACGCCGCAAAACCGCTTTAACCCGCAGCGCCAGTTCTGACGGGCTAAAAGGTTTGGTCACATAATCGTCAACACCCAGATTAAAACCTAAAGTTTTATCTTCCAATTCATCTTTCGCGGAAAGAATTATGACCGGCGTATTATCACCCTTTCGCCGCAACTCCCTGCAAACTTCAAATCCGTCCATTTCGGGCATCATTAAATCAAGGATAATTAAATCCGGATGTTCCTCCTGGACTTTTTGCAGTGCTTCCCGGCCATCGGCGGCATGAATCACCCGGTATGCGTCCTTGCGCAGGCTTTGTTCCACAATACGCCGAATTTTAGGTTCATCATCAACCACAAGAATTTTTGTTACCTTACCGGCCACAACTGTCTCCCCCTTTACAATTTCTCAAACCAAAATGACGGTGTCTGGTCCAAATCCTCCAAATAATCATAATCATCCTGATCTTCCGAGGCTAAAGGCAAGTAAATGATGAATTCTGTGCCGACACCAACCTCACTTTTCACCGCCACGGACCCATGCTGCAATTCTGCCAAAGTTTTCACTAAAGCCAAGCCCAAACCTGTACCGCTGCGGCGCCGTTTCAGGGATGAATCCCCCTGCCGGAATTTCTCAAAAATATGCGGCAGCAGGTCCGGGGCAATACCTTCTCCTGTATCTTTCACGGAAATGGCTGCCTGGCCGTTTTCCACCGTGGCGGAAACCTCAATCCTGCCGCCTTCCGGAGTAAACTTCACCGCATTGCTAATTAAATTAACAATCATCTGCCTGATTCTCTCCGGGTCGCCAAATATCAGCGGGATATCAGCCTGTTTAATTTGCAAATCAAGTTTATGCTGGCGGGTAATGGGTAGCATCGTCCGGCGCACAATGGTAAAAACATCGTTAATCTCGACTTTTTCCGGGTATAGTCGCAGCCTCCCTGCTTCATATTTATTCATGTCAAGAATATCACTAATTAAAATCATGAGCTGCTGGGCACTAATATTTATGTCCATCAGGTTTTCCCGCTGCTCCTCGTTCAGCGGACCTACAGCCTCGTCCAGAAGCAGCTCACAAAAAGCCACAATGGCAGTTAAGGGCGTACGCAATTCATGCGTCACTGTGGCCATAAATTCACTTTTCAACCGGTTATTTTCACTTAATTTGCGGTTCAACTGTTTCAACACCCGCTGTCCTTCCCGCAGGCGCAAATTGGCTGCTTCCAGTTCCCGGGTGCGTGTAGCCACTTTTCGTTCCAAGTTTTGATAAAGATCCGCCCATCTCTCATAAGGTTCCAGCAGTTTCTTACGGATAATCAGCTCATAAATGAAATAAAAAGAAGCTACCTTCCACAAATGCCCCAGCATATTTGCCGTGCCGTAGACAGATACATAAGCGGTAAAATGAAGTTCAGAAATAATGGTGCTTCCACAGGCAAGCATCATATATTTATACATATTGGCATCGAGTATGGCACGTTTCTTTTGTAAAAGTAACACGGCTACCAAAAGCATAGCCGCAATGAGGTATTCACTGAGAATTTTAAAGGTGGTCAGACCGCTGCCGGGCAAAAAGCAATCAGGGAAAAAGCCGGCATAAACGGCACTTCCCGCCAGCAGGGAAACGACCAGAAAACCTGCAAAGGTTTTTTTAGCCCCTAATTTGCGGGGCACATCAAGGGTAATGAGCAAAAAAGTCAAACCCTCAAAATAACGTGGAATAAGCCATAATTGCGTGGCCAAATTGGCCGTATTCCCGGGGAAAACTCCCATGCCGTTATAGGCAATGGTATGGAAAAGATCAAAAATAGCAATGAAAAAATAGGCAATACCAAGAAAATTCAGCTTTTCATCTTGGGGTGAATAATGCCTGGTATGCAGGGCAATGGCGGCTATGCCAAAGGCAACAATAATGCTGAATAGCTCGGCAATGACGTGAAAAAGCAGGTAATTACGCGTACTGACACCTGCCAAAATAAGCAAAGCCACCACTATCAAAGCAAAACGGGCGGTGGAAGCATCAGCCCTCAGGCGCTTTAACACGGTTTAACCTCCCTAATAGCTTCAAAATTACCTCTTTGCAATTTTATCTAAATGTTTCCTTTCGACAAGTTTAGGTTATTTCCTTTTTTGTTACTTTTCTCTCAACTGTTTTTAAAGAAAAAAGCTGTAGCGATTTTTCCTCGTTACAGCTTTTTATTGGAGATAAATTTTTTCTGTGAATTGGTTGGCCTCCCGCTCTCCCTCATAATAAAGGGTGACATTTGCATAAGTCAGTGAGGCCTGATGCGGGTGGTTTGCTTGCAGGACACCAAACTGCAGCCAGGGTAGTCCCAAATTATTAATTAATATTTCCCGCATTTTATAGACAAAGGTGGCAATTTCACAGTCTGATTCTATCTCTTGTTCATTGGCATACGCTGCTTCAAAGGTTAGCTCCAGCGGGTTGCCCAGTTCATCGACACTAAATGACACATAAATCTTACCGGTAGGGTTCTGTTCCTGCCCGTTATAGTCGGTTAAGACGACACTGTACACCAGCGACCGGGGCATGGAGTCCAGCTCCCTTGCCACTTGTATAGTCTCATGTCCTGGCAGGTACTTTTCTTCCATGATTTCAATAAGTGTCACCAATTCGCTTGTGGGCTTTTTGATAGCAAACATCTCATTCACACGATTTACGGCTCCCCTGCTTTTTAACTCTGTCAATGTGATGGTGTTTTCCTGCTCAATTTCTGCCTTATAATTTTCTTCTTCCCATTGGGCCAGGATTTTTTCACTTAAAAAAGTATGAGGGTATAGTGCCAGTTGTTCCGGGTCCGCAGCCAATAAACGCACCTTTGCATCGCGCACACCGGTGCATTTCTGGGGCAGCGGTATCAACTGCAGTG